>JAJXTW010000204.1 GCA_021783455.1 Nitrospirota bacterium
TAATAACTCCGCTCAAATCCGTTGCCTTCATGCCGGCAATTCTCAATCTCGAATAGTCGCCGTTCAGCTCGAATAAATAATTGCCGGTCCCCTGGGTATCAGTATTTTCAACCTGAAAAGGGTGAATGGCCCACACCGAAGTCGGCGCCAGTAAAAGAATGCCGAAAACACATGCTGCAATACCATTACGCATACACGATCTCCTGTCCTTTTGTCGGCTTTTTAAAGTCGATGACCTTCTTATCCCAGACTACGACAGCTCTTTCCCTGTCGTCGTCATGGTAAGTTTGCCGTGTTTTACGCCCCGGGCGCCGATCAGCCGGTCGGCGATTTTCTTGATCTCCCGGCTCTTTCCTTTGACCACGAGCACCTCAAGGCAGTTGTGTGCGTCGAGATGCACGTGAAGGGTGGACACGATGTGGTGGAACGAGCGGTGCTGCATGTCCGTAAGTACGCGCTCCAACTCTCTGGTATGGTGGTTGTAAACGATCGTGATCGTACCAACGGTCTCCCGGTCGTCGAACTCCCACTCCTGCTCAACGAGGCTGTCGCGGATCATGTCTCGGATAGCCTCGGAACGGCTAGTATACCCTTTCCGTTCGATGAGCGCATCAAATTTTTTTATGAGTTGGCTGTCGATGGAAACGCCGAAGCGGGTGATGCCGGCCATTTCTCCTCCGTGCTACATTTAAAAAAAAAGTAACACAGTCGCGCCTCCCCTGTCAAGGGCAATTTCCGCATAATAACAATAATCTTGACAAAATCCCGGCTGTTTGATAGGGTAGCCGCATCATGTTGTATATGGCGAATCAACTGCGCAAACTTCGGATTTTACTTTAAGACAGGCAAGGAGGATGTACATGAAAAAAGTCACATTGGCACTACTGATCGTGGTTCTTTTCGCAGTTCCGGCAATGGCAAAGACGACCATCGTTTTCCCCACCGGCGGATCATACACACAAGACATGTTTAAAAGCCTCAGCACCGAGCTTGGGTTGGCCATCAGCTACGTTCCTCTCGCTCCTGCCGAGCCTCTCGGAGGACTGCTCCCGGGTCTTGACGCCGGCATCGAAGTGACCGCGGTAAAGATCAAGAAAGACGACCCCTTCTGGAAACTGGCTGCACAAGGGTCCCAGCTTCCGGACTATCTCCCTCTTCCCAAGCTGCATATCCAGGTGGGGCTCCCCGTGGTCCCCATTGATTTGGGCTTCATATACTCCGAGGTGCCGAACACCGATATCAAACTCATGGGCGGCGAACTCAAATATGCCATCCTGAAGGGCGGCGTCGTCATGCCGGCCGTCGCGATCCGCGGTACCTACACCAAATTATCAGGCATCAATGTGCTCGATATGGAAACCAAGTCGCTTGATCTTTCGATCAGCAAGGGTTTCCTGTTTCTTACCCCCTACGCCGGTGTCGGACAAGTTTGGATCACAAGTACACCGAAAGGCGTTGCGGCGGCCGCGCTGCCTGCAGGCGCCGGTCTCAAAAAAGAAGACATCACCCAAACCAAGGGTTTTGTCGGTGCCAAAATCACCTTCTTTCCGCTCATGAACCTCGTTGCTGAAGCCGATTTTGCAAAGGTCAACGCCTATTCGCTCAGGCTGAACGTTCATTTCTAGAAAACGACGTCTCTGCAGCTAACCAAAGCCCCTGATCATCGATCAGGGGCTTTTTTTGCGCGCAAAAAAACCTGCTTTCTCTTGCCCCCTTCCCTCCGATTATGTTATATTCCCTTTGTGGAAACTAAAAGAGAAGCGTTGATACTCAAGGTGAACGGCAGCAGCGTAGACGGGGTCATTGATGAAGTCGCGTCCGAACTTCCGATCAGGCTTGTCTTAAACAATGAGCCGCTCGTGACGCTCTTGTGCACACCCGCTGAACTCGAAGAACTCGCCATCGGGTTTCTTCTTTCCGAGGGAGTTCTCCGCGACAGGTCCTCGATCAAAAGATTGGAGCTCGATGAACGGGAAACCGCCGTACGCATCGAACTTGACGATCTTCCGCCTGATTTTTCCAAACTGTTCGAAAAGCGGACCATTTCCTCGGGTTGCGGCAAGGGCGTGACCTTCACGAGCTACCGGATGCCTGCCGACCGCAGGATCGAAATGCGGGGACCACTCATGAGCCTTAACGACATCAGTCGCCTGCTTACCGCTTTCCGGACCATTTCGAAGCTCTATCTCGAGACCGGAGGCGTGCACAGCGCCGCACTCTCCGACGGAAGAGAGATCCTGTTTTTTTCCGAAGACATCGGCAGGCACAATGCCGTAGACAAACTCATCGGCAAGGCGTTTCTGAAGTCCGTTCCGCTGGAGAACAAGATTCTGCTTACAAGCGGACGAGTGACGTCCGAGATCATGACCAAAGCAGGCAGGAACCGCTTCCCGATCGTCATCAGCCGCGCTGCGCCGTCCTGCATGGCCGTCAGCTATGCAGAGGACATGGGGATCACGCTGGTCGGTTTTGCACGGGGAGACCGGATGAACATATACTCCTGGCCGAAGCGAATCAAGATGAAATAGACATGCAACCGTGGTCATGGCCTCGAATTGTCGTAACCGCCGCCCTTCCGGCTCTCCGGAATTTTCCTTTCATGCTCATCGAGTTGAAAAGTCGAAGTATTTCTGTTATTGTTTACATGGGTATTCCGAGAGCGGAATACCCTTTCGGTTTAGAGGAGGAATATGAACAATCTGCATGAATTTACAGCCGAACCCATGATCGCCTATTTTTCCATGGAGATCGGCGTAAAGAACGATATCCCCACCTACAGCGGCGGTCTCGGCATCCTGGCAGGCGACACCATCAAATCCGCTGCTGACCTGGAACTTCCCGTCGTGGCCGTAACGCTGATCACCCACAAAGGATACTTTAACCAGGAAATAGACTCGAACGGCTGGCAGAAGGAAAAAGCGGTCATCTGGGACCCTGCCAAATACATGACCCTGTTATCGGAAAAAGTAAAGGTCCAGATCGAGGGACGGGACGTCTACCTCCAGGCCTGGATGTACCTCGTGATAAGCCCCACGGGCGGCAAGGTGCCTATTATTTTTCTGGACACGGATCTGCCGGAAAATGCATCGCAGGACAGGGGTCTCACGGACTACCTCTACGGCGGCGACAGCGACTACCGGATCAAACAGGAAGTCGTGCTCGGCATGGGCGGCGTACGCATGCTCCAGGCCCTTGAATTCCATATCAAGAAATACCATATGAATGAAGGTCACGCGAGCTTCCTGTCGCTTGAACTCCTTCTTCGGTTCAAGCGGGACATCGAAAGCGTCTGGGACGAGCGGTCGGTCTGGGACGTGGCCCGCGTGCGGGACCTCTGCGTCTTCACCACCCATACGCCGGTGGAAGCGGGGCACGACAATTTTTCCTACCCCCTGGTCAAGCAGGTGCTGGGCGAGATCATTCCCTTCGAAGTGCTGAAGGACCTCGCGGGCAAGGACAGTCTCAATATGACGCTGCTCGCGCTCAGTCTGAGTAAATACGTGAACGGCGTGGCCAAAAAACACGGGGAGGTGTCACAGCACATGTTCCCCGGCTACCACATCCACGCGATCACGAACGGCGTGCATTCGTTCACCTGGACCTGCGAAGACATGGCGAAACTTTACGACAAATACATCCCGGGCTGGGCAAATGAACCTGAGCTCTTCGTCCGGACAGGCGTCATCCCGGAGCTGGAGCTCTGGGAAGGACACCGCGAAGCGAAAAGAAAGCTCCTGACCTATGTCGGCGAAGCAACCGGCGTCGTGATGGACCTCAACACCCTCACCCTGGGATTTGCACGGCGGGCAACGGCTTACAAGCGGCCGCACCTGTTGTTTTCTGATATCGACCGCCTGCTCAGGATCACCGAAAAGAGCAAACTGCAGATCATCTATGCGGGCAAGGCGCACCCCCATGATGACAACGGCAAGAAACTGATCCAGGGGATCTACGGGTACCGCGACAAGCTCAAGGGAAAGATTTCAATTGCGTTTCTTCCGGGCTATGACATGGACATCGCGCTCAAACTCGTCTCCGGCGTGGACGTATGGCTCAACACCCCGCTGCGGCCGCTCGAAGCCTCGGGCACCAGCGGCATGAAGGCGGCCCATAACGGCGTCGTGAACTTCAGCGTGCTGGACGGGTGGTGGATCGAAGGGCACATCGAAGGATTCACGGGGTGGTCGATCGGCGCTCTGCCGACGGAGAAGTCGTTGCCGGGTTCGTCCGACGCCGAGGATGCAGCGGACCTTTATGACAAGCTCGATAACCTGATTATCCCCAAGTATTACGACCTGGACAAGAGCAAATGGAGCCGCATGATGAAGAATGCTATCAGCAAAAATGCCTACTATTTCAACAGCCACCGCATGATGCGGCGGTATGTGACGGAAGCGTATATCAGATGAATTTCGGAGTACCACCGTATGATACGGCAGGATACCAAGTTGCGGGTTTCGAGATTGTGGAAAATGGCTGCGACTGGTTTTCAATCCAAAATCCGCAATCCGCAATTTTCTATACCTCTTCAACTTCTTCCGCCTCTTGCGTTACTCTGAGCACTTCCTCAATGGAAGTGACGCCTGCTGCGACCTTGAGCAACCCTTCCTGGCGCAACGTCTTGAATCCCGCCTGCGCAGCAGCGGTTTTGATGGCATTGTTCGACGCTTTTGCGATGATCAGCGTCCTGATCGCCTCGTTCATATCAATAAGTTCGTACAGCCCGATCCTTCCCAGGCAACCCGTGTTCTTGCAGGCCGGACATCCTTCGCCCCGGTAGAACGTCCGCCGTTGCCCGCCATACCGAGGCTTTTAAGCAGTTCCTGCGTGGCTGGATAGGGTTTCTTGCAGCGGTCGCAGATTTTCCGCGTCAGCCGCTGAGCGAGGATCCCGATCACGGAAGATGCGATTAAAAAAGGCTCGATACCCATATCGATGAGCCGCGTGGCCGCGCTTCCCGCATCATTCGTGTGCAGCGTCGCAAAGACGAGATGGCCGGTAAGCGCCGCCTGGATGGCTATTTCCGCGGTCTCCCAGTCCCGGATTTCTCCGACCATGATAATGTCCGGATCCTGGCGAAGAATCGAGAGGAGGCCACTCGCAAAGGTCACGCCGGCCTTGGGATTTACCTGCATTTGGTTCACTCCCATGATCTGATATTCGACAGGATCCTCGACAGTCACCAGATTGTTCGCTTTTCTGTCGATCGAGTTCAGACTCGCATAGAGTCTCGTGGTTTTCCCGCTGCCGGTCGGTCCGGTCACGAGGACCATGCCGTAGGGCCTGGTTATCAGTTTACGGTACCGTGCCAGCGTATCAGGGGAAAAATGCAGCCCTTCCATGGTAAGGATGACGCGTGACCGGTCTAGAATGCGCATCACCACGGTTTCGCCCTGGATGACCGGCAGCGTCGAGACGCGAATATCGACGGTTGCGTCCCCGTCCATGCGGAGAGCGTTTCTCTCATGAAAGACCGCCGTAACAACGGGCCCCGAATCGCTGT
>JAJXTW010000205.1 GCA_021783455.1 Nitrospirota bacterium
TCGCAAAGCTCGCAAAGTACGCCAAGAAAAGCAAGCGAGGCTTTTGTCTTAAAATAAAGGCTAACGTTTTAAACTTTCTTTGCGACCTTTGCGCACTTTGCGAGAAATATTCTTGCCATTTTGGGTAGATTTTAATTCGTAACTTACTAAAATGTTCCGCAAGGACGGCAGAACTGATTGTGTTGAGTATATCCTGTTTTTCGTTTTTCATCAACCGACGAAGCCTGCTGGGCTCAGGTGAGTCCCATCGTCCCCCTTCAGGAGGTATACTCGTATGAAGGGCACTATCGTCCCGGCCCGGGGAAGGAGATTTCCATGATCAAGGTCCTTGATCCCAAAGCATTTACCAGATCGACGGTGAGATCTCACAGGGAAGTTTCCACGATGGTAACCGAGGAACCGGCGATCGATGTCGTTGCCGAACAGGATGCCGAACTGCTGCTCGTGGATGTCAAAAAGTAGCGAAATTACTTACGGGGAGGAGATGCTGATGAAACTGCTTAAAAAGTACGAGGAACACGCTTACGCCTTGCTGCGCATCGTGGCGGGATTCATGTTCGCGTTCCACGGTTCCCAGAAGATCCTCGGAATACTTTCCGATTTCCAACCGCCGCTGGGCTCCCAGCTCTGGTTCGGCGGGGTCATCGAGCTCGTTGCAGGTCTGGCGGTCATGGTAGGGTATCAGACCCGCGTGGCGGCATTCCTCTCCAGCGGCGAGATGGCGGTGGCGTATTTCCAGTTCCACTGGAAGTTCCAGATGGGACCGGCGTTCTTCCCGGCAGTGAACAAGGGCGAATTGGCGGTTCTCTACTGCTTTGTTTTCCTCCTTATTGCCTGTCGCGGAGGGGTGAAATGGGGCCTGGACAAGGGAGATTAATGCCAAGCAGAAGAAGACGTGACTACTCTCGCACCTGAAAGGAACGAATGATGACCGTTTCCCCGTCGAAAGAGGAAACAGCTTTCTGGCGACAATCCGTTCCTGAACTCCTGAAACTGCAGAACACGACCGATGCGGGCCTTACGAGCAGCGAGGCCGAACTCCGGCTGAAACAGTTCGGTCCGAACATGCTGCGGCCGCCGAAAAAGCGCGCGCTGGTCCTTCAGTTTTTCGCCAGGTTCAAAAACCCCCTCGTCATCATTTTGCTCATTGCCAGCGCTGTGTCCGCCTTTACCGGCGATGTGACCAGCTTTCTGATCATCGGCTCCATTGTGGTCATGAGCGTGACCCTGGATTTTATCCAGGAGCGCCGCGCCGGCAAGGCAGCGGAAGAACTGCGCCAGTCGGTGGCTATCCGGGTCCAGGCGATGCGGGACGGGAAGAGCATTGAGATCCCCGCTGCAGCGCTGGTGCCCGGGGATATCGTTCTCCTTTCCGCGGGTGATCTCATCCCTGGTGACGGCCGAGTGCTTCTTGCAAAGGATTTCTTTGTGAAGCAGGCGCTGTTGACCGGAGAACCCTACCCGATTGAAAAGTTTTCGGGCGATCTGCCTGAGGCGGGGCAGGACATGGCAGATGCAAAGAACTCCGTGTTCATGGGCACGTCCGTGGTGAGCGGCTCTGCCCGGGTGCTCATCTGCCGGACCGGGCCGGGCACTGCCTTGGGCGAGATCGCGGACACCCTCACTGCAAAGGCGCCTCCCACTTCTTTTGAGCAGGGCACCCAGCGCTTCGGGCTCCTGATCATGCGGTTTACGATCCTGCTCGTCCTCTTTGTTCTCCTGGTCAATGCCTACTTCCACCGGCCCTGGCTCGAATCCTTCCTTTTTGCCGTTGCTCTTGCCGTGGGGCTCACGCCCGAACTTCTGCCCATGGTGGTTTCCGTGACCCTGGCGCGGGGCGCCATGCGCATGGCAAAAAAGAAGGTGATCGTCAAAAGGCTGGAAGCCATTCACAACCTCGGGAGCATGGATGTGCTGTGTACGGACAAGACCGGTACGCTCACCGAGGCCCGCATTCACCTGGAGCGCCACGTGGACGCTCTTGGCCGGGACAGCAGCCGGGTCCTTGAGCTTGCGTATGTGAACAGCTTCTTTGAATCGGGGCTCAAGAGCCCGATGGATGAAGCCATTCTGGAGCACAAAGAGATCGCGATCCCGGACTGGAAGAAGATCGACGAAGTCCCCTTTGATTTCGAGCGGCGCCGGATTTCCGTGATCGTTGATAATGGACGGGAAAGGCTCCTCGTAGTAAAAGGCGCTCCCGAGGACATCCTCCGTCTCTCAACGCACTATGAAGAAAGCGGGGAAGCGGGTCTCAAAGAACTGGACGAAGCTGCTCTTGCCGGAATTCAGACGCTCTCGGAAGCCTTCGGCCGTGACGGCTTCCGCGTGCTCGGCGTTGCCTGGAAAAAAGTGGCGCAGACAGAACATCATGCAGTGGTGAACGATGAAACAGAACTGGTCTTTGCGGGATTCGCCGCTTTTCTCGATCCGCCGAAAGCAAGCGCTCAAGAGGCCTTAGCCAAACTCGCTCATGCGGGGGTAGAAGTCAAGGTCGTGACCGGAGACAATGAACTGGTGACCCGGCATATCTGCGAGAAGCTCGGCCTGCCCATAACCGGGATCCTGCTCGGCGCGGAAATGCAAGTTATGGATGATCAGGCGCTCTCGGCCTGCGTAGAGAACGTGAATCTCTTTTGCCGGGTCAATCCCGCTCAGAAGAACCGGGTCATCCTCGCCTTGAAACAGCGGGGCAGGGTCGTCGGGTACCTGGGCGACGGGATCAATGACGCGCCCTCGCTCCATTCAGCAGACATCGGCATTTCCGTGGACAGCGCCGTGGACGTGGCAAAAAGCGCGGCAGAGATGATCCTGCTGGAGCAGGACCTGAACGTGCTGTACGAAGGGGTCGTGGAAGGCCGGCGCACCTTCGGCAACATCATGAAATACATCATGATGGGCACGAGCTCCAACTTCGGAAACATGTTCAGCATGGCCGGGGCCACGCTCTTCCTCCCCTTCCTTCCCATGCTGCCGGTCCAGATCCTTCTGAACAATCTGCTCTATGATGTTTCGGAGATCCCCATCCCCCTCGACAGTGTTGATGAGGAATATCTTACCCAGCCGCGCCACTGGAACATGAACTTCATCCGCAACTTCATGCTGTCCGTGGGGCCGGTAAGCTCGATCTTCGATTTCCTGACCTTTTACCTTATGCTGCACGTCTTCCACGCCGGAGAAAAGCTTTTTCACACCGGCTGGTTCATCGAGTCCATGGCAACGCAGGTGCTCGTGATTTTCATCATCCGCACCCGGCGCAATCCGTTCAAGAGCCGTCCGAATCTGTGGCTTACGCTCTGTTCTCTTTCGGCCGTGTCTCTTGCCGTGGCGCTGCCCTTCACGCCGCTCGGCGGGTATTTCGGGTTCGTTCCGCCGCCAATATCATTTTATGCGATTCTGACCGGCCTGGTGTTTTTCTATCTCTTTGCCGTGGAAGGGATCAAGCAGTGGTTTTTCCGACATTTTGCGCAGCAATAGGAATCCTTTTACGTGGGACGAGGGAAGGTTTGCAGCGCGGATTTCAGGAGGCAGGTTTCTGTTTTGCCGGCCGACGGGGTGGCCATGCTTGAGTCAGCAGCAATACCGCAGCTCACGGCGCCGCGTTTGCGTTTTCATCTCGCCGGATATTTTTTGTAAGTGATAATTTGATCGTGCTATACTATTTTATAAACGTCCATCACTACGGCCCCCTGAAGAGTTGAAATCCATGGAAACGATGACGATTGCCGTGTTGCTTATCGAAGACAATCCCGATGACGCAACGCTGATCCGAAGATATTTGAACGCTTCCCGGAAGATCGAATACCGTGTGATACACTTCGATACGATGGCTCAGGGCCTGGAAAACCTGAAGAGCATCCCCTTTGACGTCATTCTGCTGGACCTCTCCCTCCCGGACGGGCCCGTGGGCATCAAGACCTTTGAAACGGTCCATGCGCAAGCATCCGATATCCCGATCATTGTGCTGACCGGTCATGACGATGATGATCTTGCCGTCGAGGCGGTCCACAAAGGCGCACAGGACTATCTGGTCAAAGACTTGGTCACCGGTCCGGCGTTGGGACGGGCAATCCGGTATGCCATCGAGCGCAAGAAATTGCTCGGCCAGATCGAGTATTCCAAGAAGGAAATTAAACAACTACGAGGGTTCCTTCCCATCTGTGCGAGCTGCAAGAAGATCCGCGATGACAATGGCTACTGGACGCAGGTGGAAGTATATATCAGCGACCACTCGGACACTGAATTTTCTCATGGGATCTGCCCGGATTGCGCCCGAAAATTGTATCCGGAGTTGTTGACCGGGAACGACGAACAGAAATAACGATTGCTATGGTTTTTATGGCAACGTCATGTCCCCTCAAAGTTCCCTGCTCATGGAGCCGCCGAAGTACAGCCGGGAAGCTCGAATCAAATTCTAAGCAAAAGTGGAAAGGGTTTTGATTTACCTCTGCGTTTCCTCGCCTTTGCCTGTGATCATTTTTAGGTGGGGTCGAGATCGACATTATTTGCAGCCTCGCTGTTGAAGTATGCACCGTGTGCTCCATCCTGTACTATTGGAGCTTACGTTCCTCGAAACATTATCGACTTCTTCCTGAACTATTTGTAGTTGCGGTTCTTCTTAATACCAAGAGTACAACGCATAATCGTGACCCGTCCGGGACAGAGTCCTTTTTGAATCTCAAAAATCCAGCGGGCTTTTCACTTCCTTCAGCGTTTTGCTCGGCACGCAGTGGGTATAGATCATTGTTGTTCGGACATCGGAATGGCCCAGCAGGGCCTGGATCGTCCGGATGTCGTAATTCTCCTGAAGCAGGTGAGTGGCAAAGGAATGGCGGAGCGTATGAGTGGTTACGCGCTTGGTCAGCTGAGCTTTTTTGACGGCAAGATACATCGCATCCTGAAAACGCGAGTCATGCACGTGGTATCGCCGTTTTTCCTTTGATGATGCAATCAATGTCAATGATTCCTGCGGGAAGAACCATTGCCATTGCAATTCTTTAGGCGCGTTCGGAAACTTTTTTTCCAATTGGTCTTCGAGAAACACACCGGCGTATCCGGCAACAAGGTCGTCGGCATGCATTTTTTTCACAAACGCTAGTTGGGCAAGCAATTCAGGTACGATCCTTTGCGGTATAGGTACTGCCCTGCTCTTCCCACCTTTCCCCTTAATCGTGAGCAGACCCGTATCGAAATTAAAATCCTTCATGCGCACTTTCACCGCCTCAAAGCGTCGCAAGCCGCAGCCGTACTGCAGCTTGGCGAGCAGCTGAAAAGAATGCATCAGTAGCGCAAGAACTTCCTGGACGGTCTATCTCCACGTCAGCAAAAAGAACCTCGCGAGGGTCGTGAGCCCCCTGGATCTGGAATCCCAACTCGTCAGTCCGACCTATCTTTTATAGCACTCCCCGCGAGCGTTTGTGATGTACACG
>JAJXTW010000206.1 GCA_021783455.1 Nitrospirota bacterium
CCAGAAACCCTACCGCAGGATGATGATGGAAACCTGGGGCGCCACGGTGCACGCCAGCCCGTCCACGGTGACGAACGCGGGCAGGAAGTTCCTGGAGCTTGACCCCAACAGCACCGGGAGCCTCGGCATCGCCATATCCGAGGCCGTCGAGGACGCGGCCACGCACGATGACACGAACTACGCGCTGGGATCGGTCTTAAACCACGTGTGCCTGCACCAGACCGTCATCGGCCAGGAGGCCAAGAAGCAGCTGGAGATAGCCGGCGATTATCCCGACGTGGTGATCGCCTGCTGCGGCGGCGGGAGCAACTTCGCGGGGATCGCATTCCCGTTCCTGCACGACAAGCTCTCGGGCAAGAAGAAGAACCTCCGGGCGATCGCGGTGGAGCCTACGTCCTGTCCCACGCTGACCAAGGGAGAGTTCTGCTACGACTTCGGCGATGTGGCGGGCATGACGCCGCTCATGACCATGTACACGCTGGGCCACGACTTCATGCCCTCGGGCATCCATGCAGGCGGGCTTCGGTACCACGGCGACTCGCCGCTCGTGTCCCAGCTCTACCATGACAAGATCATCGAAGCCAGGGCCTATGGTCAGACAAAGTGTTTTGAGGCGGCGGTGCTCTTCGCGGGGACGGAGTCGATCATTCCCGCGCCGGAGAGCAGCCATGCGATCCGGGCGGCAATCGACGAAGCGCTCCGTGCAAAAGAGGAAGGGAAGCAGAAGACCATCCTCTTCAACCTCTCCGGTCACGGCTATCTCGATCTGCAGGCCTATGCCGACTACCGGGAAGGAAAACTGTTCGACCACGAGCACCCGGAAGAGGACATCAAGAAGGCGCTCGAGAAGCTGCCGAAAATCTAACAGCCTGTTACCAGTTCATCAATAAAAATCCCTTCCCGATGCGCCGGGAGGGGATTTTTTTTAACGCGGTGTTCTGAAGGAATGCGCGGAATAACGGTGGAGATTTAGGAGCGTAGTGAGAGAAGTGAAGGCTGGGCAATGAAGGCTGCCTACGTTCGTTCGTTGCTCTTGAGGCGATCCAGCGCGCTGCGGGCGATCAGGATATTGCCGTCCGCTTCCTTGACAATGGCCTTCGCCATCAGCACCTTGAGACACTTGGAGACCGCCTCGCGGGACGACCCGATGCGTGCGGCGAGTTCCTTGTGTGTCAGCTTTCCTGCCTTGAGATAGTCGCCGGAGGAACCGGGGCCGTCGATCGCAGTCGCGTGATCGAGGAGCGACTTGATGAGCCGTTCGCCGACCTCGAGGAACGCCAGCGATTCGATCATTTCGTCGGCTTTCCGGAGACGGTCCACGAGGGTCGCCATAAGCTCAACCGAGATCCGGGGTTCTTTGTAGAGCAGATCGAAGAAGAGGTCCTTTTTCAGGACGAAAAGTTCTGCGTCTTTTTCCGCGACGATGGTGGCGGACCTGCCCTTGCCGTCGAGCAGGCTCAGCTCTCCGAAGAACGCACCTTTCTCGAACCGCGCCAACTCGATTTCGTCGCCTTCCTCATCGATGAGCACCGCCTTCAACTTGCCTGAATTCACGATGTACAGGTCCGTACTCAGGTCCGTCTTGTGGAAGACCACGTCGCCTTTCCTGAACGTTGCGCTCTTGCACCGCGCCGCTATTTCCTTAAGCTGGGAATCCTTCAGATGTTTAAAGAGAGGGATGTTCTTTAAATATTCAATGAGCATAGGTTGTACGAACGCGGCCGCGGTAGCGAACAACTCCGGCGGTGTCCGATGCCTCCTTCTCGGGTTAACATAAAGAACAAGTACAACAGTTCGCGCTCACGGCGTACGTGCCGCTTCGGAAGCTCCCAAGTTTTGGAATGTTGTCAGCATATCATCGTCATAAAGTAAAATCAAGCAGATTGCGCTAAAATCGTCTGCCCGGGGATCCTCGTTTGCGACGTTGCAATCGGCTGTGACTTTCTGTAAACTTGGCATGAGGTGTTATTACGGTAATGAAGGGATCGTACAAAGATGCCTGAATCGCTTACGACAAAGCTCACGCGCTGGGGGGTTAACTTTTTTCCCGCTTTCCGCGGGACCGGCGGACGCATCACCTGCATCGCAAGCGACAGGCGCTATTTCTTCACGTCCTGCATTTCCCGCTTGAACTCCGACGTAAAGTGAAACTCGATGCCGGGGTTGGCCTCGATCATGTTCCGGAGCACCCATTCCGATTCCGCGAGAAAGACGATATTGCCGTCTTTGTCCGTGGCAATGCGGTCCGACTTGAACCTGCAGAACTTGTCCATTTCGAGCTTGTCCTCGGCCGTGATCCAGCAGGCTTTGTAAATGTTCATCGGGTCGAACCGGCACTTCGCGTTGTATTCGTGTTCCAGGCGGTACTGGAGCACGTCGAACTGCAGCTGCCCCACGGTGCCGACGATCCTCCGGTTTCCCTGCTGCTGCGTGAAGAGCTGGGCAACGCCCTCGTCGGTCAGCTGCTCGATGCCCTTCGCAAGCTGTTTCGACTTGCCCGGGTCCATGTTCACGAGCTCCTTGAACACTTCCGGGGAAAAAGTCGGGATTCCCTGGAACATCAGCTTTTCGCCCTCGGTGAGGGTGTCGCCGATCTTGAAGTTCCCCGTATCATAGAGCCCGATAACGTCTCCCGGAAAAGCCTCGTCCACGATGCTCTTGCGCGCTCCCAGGAAGCTCGCCGGGCTCGTGAAACGGATGTTTTTGCCGAGCCGCACATGGAGGAACATCTTGTTCCGCTCGAACTTGCCGGAGCAGACGCGGATGAAGGCGATGCGGTCTCGGTGACGCGGATCAAGGTTCGCGTGGATCTTGAACACAAAGCCGGTGAAGTCTTTCTCATCGGCCTGAACAATACGCTGGTTCGTGGGGCGGCTCCCGGGCGTGGGCGCAATCCCGGTAAAGGTGTCGAGCAGTTCTTTGACGCCGAAGTTGTTGATGGCGCTGCCGAAGAACACGGGCGCGAGATCTCCCGAAAGATACGCATTCACGTCAAAGGGATTGTGCGTGCCTGCGATCAGCTCCACATCCTGGCGGAGCTGCACGGCGTAGTCGCCGAGCTGCTGGTCTAAAACCGGGTCCGCGATGCCCTGGATCTCAATCACATCGGTCGCGACGGTGACGCCGCCGGGACGGAAAAGGTAGAGGCTGTTATTGTACAGGTTGTAGACGCCTTTGAAGGAAGTTCCCATGCTGATGGGCCACGAGAGCGGCTGGACGTGGATGTTCAGCTTGGTCTCCAGTTCGTCCAGAAGTTCGAAGGGGTTCTTGCCCTCGCGGTCGAGCTTGTTCACGAAGATGATGACCGGCGTCTTGCGCATGCGGCAGACTTCCATGAGCCGGAGGGTCTGCTCTTCCACGCCCTTGACGCAGTCCACCACGAGGATGACGCTGTCAACGGCCGTGAGCGTCCGGTAGGTGTCCTCGGCAAAGTCCTTATGACCGGGAGTGTCGAGCAGGTTGATCTTGAGCCCGTTATAGTCGAAGCCCATGACCGACGTGGCAACGGAGATGCCGCGCTGACGCTCGATGTCCATGAAGTCCGAGGACGTGCTCTTCCGGATCTTGTTCGACTTGACCGCGCCCGCAACCTGGATCGCGCCGCCGAAGAGCAGGAACTTCTCCGTAAGCGTGGTCTTTCCCGCGTCAGGGTGGCTGATGATGGCAAAGGTGCGCCGTTTGCTTATTTCGTCCGCGTAGTCCATTGATATTCACACTTCGCCCCGAAGGGCGAGCGTTGTAAAATAACAACTGGCGGCCGAAATGTCAAGGGTTTTACAGCCTGGACATTCCCCAAAATTTATTACGAAGTGAGGGTAAGGTATTGTAAGGCAAGGCGATAATCAAAAAAAGAAGTGGAATGGGAGATTTCTCGCAGATATACTCTCTTTTGGATAAGAGTTTTGGGGAAACTCAAAGAGAGAAAGGAGAAACCTCCCATGGGGTATGATAGCAAAATCGCCGGAAAAATCAAAGCACAGATCACGAGATTTGCGAACCGTCTCACCGAAGGGCTAACGAAGCCGGAGCGCCGATTCATCCGAGAAGTCATTTACGGAATACAAGCAAGTAAGGATGTGAAACTATCCAATATCGCGCGGTCATTGGGAGAGGCAATTCCCCTGATCAAGACGGAATGGAGATTGTCCCGAAACGCGGCTAAAAGTGATTTTACGGACTTGCTAAACGCCCGGCTAATCAGTCTCGGCAAGAACCGTATCGGCGATGATACAGTCCTTGCTCTTGATCCCGGCGATATCGACAAGCCGTATGCAAAAAAGATGGAGTGCCTGGCCCTGGTGAGGGATGGGAGCAAGAAAGAAACCAAGAGCCCCGGTTACTGGACAATGGAAGTAGTGGGTGCGGATGTGGAGGGAGAGGATATGATCCCGCTCTATGGTGAACTCTACTCTCAGGAGGCGAAAGGCTTCAAAAGCGAGAACGCCCAGATCATCAAAGCGATCGACGCTATCGCTGCCCATGTCGGACAGCGCGGGATATGGACGATTGATCGGGGAGGCGACCGGGAGCGGCTTTTACAGGCCTTTTTCCAGCGTCAGTTGCGTTTCGTGATCCGCATGCGCGGAGACCGTCACGTGCGATGGAGAGACAAAACCCTCGCCATGGAGGATGTGGCGGAACGTTGCTCTTGTCCGCATATCCGGACGATTGAAATTGAGAAAAACGGCGAGCGCCAGACGAAGAAGCTCATGATGGGAAGTGAAACCGTGTATCTGCCCTGGTATGACAAGCCGCTCACCCTTGTGGTCATGAAAGGTTATGGCGAGAGTCCGATGATCCTGCTCACGAATCTCGACATCTCAACGCGAGGTCTTGATTGGGTTCTGGAGATTTATCTGACGCGATGGAAGTGCGAGGAGAGCTACCGGTTCATCAAACAGGGATACAATCTCGAAGATGTTCGTGTTCTCACCTATACGAGCTTACGGAATCTCCTGGTAATGGTGCAGGCGGTCTTTTACTTTGTGAGCGTGGAGCTGGGAAGAAAGCTGAAGCTCAACATCCTGCTGAAGAAGGTGTATGAGAAGGCTAAGCGGTTTTTCGAGATTCCGAATTTTCGGCAGTACGCCATCGCCGACGGCATTTATCGACTTTTGTTCGGACAGACGTCAGGCTTGCAAGAAAAACCTCAGAAGCCAACGAACCAGCTTCTTTTCCCTTTCATCCTTATGGAATGATAAATTTTGGGGAAAGTCCAGGACATATCCCCTTGACAGACTTAGCAGAAGATGTCTGCCCTGCCCCCTGTGCGGAGATACCCTGCAAAGGTATTGACATTCCCTCGACTTAATCTTATTATGCACCGCTTGGCAAAAACTCAACGTGCTTAAAGGAGTCTGATGTACGACATGCTAAAT
>JAJXTW010000207.1 GCA_021783455.1 Nitrospirota bacterium
TCGAGAGCCTTTTTGTAAAGGGCGGCGTGAACCTTTTCCACTTCATTTGCCAGGCTGAAGCTCCGGAGTGCATAATCCTGCCCCTCCGCCTTCGCGTCGGTAATCATCTGGGGGTACATCTTCTGAAATTCGTAGGACTCTCCGCTGATGGCTGCCACCAGGTTTTCCTTCGTCGACTTGACGCCCTTCATTCCCTTGAGATGATTGTGGGCATGGATGGTCTCGGCTGCGGCTGCAGCGCGGAACAGCCTGGCCACTTGTGCATAGCCCTCGTCCTCGGCCTGCCTGGCAAAGGCAAGATATTTTCTGTTTGCCTGGGATTCTCCGGCAAAGGCGTCCTGTAAATTCTGATCAGTTTTTAACATTGGTGCACATCTCCTTTCTCATAAACGGCAATGCTTAGTTTGTCAAAGTGCCTTCTTTTCCGATGGAAAAGGGTTGGTAAGATTCCTTGTTCACGGCCGCTGTTGGGGAACAAGAGCGCCTTATTTTACCCGCGCTTCAGCCGCTGCCCAATTGATGTTCTTGAAAAACGCTTCAATATAGTCGGCCCGCTTCAGGCCGTAATCCAGCATGAACGCATGTTCGAAGACGTCCATGATGAGGAGGGGATTGCACCCTGCGGGATGGGAAACGTCATGCTCGTTCACCCAGAAGTTGATTAGCCTGTTGGATGCCGTGTCCTGGTACAGCACGACCCAGCCGATGCCGCGCATGGAACCGGTGGCCCGGAAGTCTTTTTCCCACGCCTCGTAGCTGCCGAATCCCTCGGTGAGTTTTTTTGCGAGCTTGCCGCTCTTGTCGATGCCGCCTTTGCCGCCCAAATTCTCGAAATAGTATTCGTGCAGCCGCATGCCGTTGAATTCCCATCCAAGCCTTCGCTTCAATTCCGCAAATTCGGGCGTTGCCGCTTTGCCGTCCTTGGACATCTGGTCGAGGGTGTCGAGCACCTTATTCGTGTTGGTCACATAGCCCTGGTACAGCGTAAAGTGATTCTTCAGGAGCGTTTCGCTGAACCCTTCCATCCCGACAAGTTTCGTGTAATCCTTTGCAGCGTATGGCATGTTGTTTTCCTCCATTGGTGTGGGATTAATTTGACAATGCTATAAGTATACCAGAAAAAACAGCGACTCCCTTTTGCCGGGAGTCGGGTGTTCGGGTATGCGGCAGGGCTTCCATTCAGCGGACTTTATTGGTCAGGCACTCTGTCCGTTAATGATTCGTTTTCTCCCTGTCGAATACACGGTACTGACAGAAAATACACAGCGTTTCAGGTTCTTTGGACCATATGCCGACCTCACCGCCGCATTTGGGGCAGGTTGTTATGATATCGACTTCTCCGACAAGTTTGATTGCAAGTAGTTTTTGGTCTCTATGTTTTTGCAGGCTCTCTTTCATTTGCTTTTCTCCATCCTTCCCGCGCAAGCCGTTCCATCCGGTTGTTTCCCCATGATTTAATTTCCTCAAAATACCGTTTCCTGTCTGTTTTGGCCAACTGGACCAGGGCCTCCCTTTCTCTGACGGAATCGATATGGTCCGTGGGGGTCACTCCCCTCCAGGCACAGTAGCCTTCGTCGAACAGGAACTCGGGAGTGATTGACGAAGCTGAAGCCGTTTTTTGCATCATAAAGTGCGCAATATCCATATCGAACTCGATCAGCCAGCCGTTATCAGCAAGCATGGTGACGGGATTATGCACGATGTCACGCGAACACTCAGGACAGTACAAACCGGCTATGGCTTCTACCGGCAGCACATCATCACGAAAATTGAAACTGGCATGGTTTTTACCGCAGGAACAGTTCAGACTATGATCTACACACATTGGCAGCCTCCTCTACTTTTTTGCATTCACCGTTTGGCATTCAAGACACAGCCCGCGCACTTCAACGTAACTTTCCAGGACCGAAAAAACTCCGGTGAGGGAATCAGGAAGATCGATGGAACCCGCAGCGGGAATATCGAAGATTCGTTTACAGGAAATACAGATCACATGATTGTGTTTCGCCGTATTCGGGTCATATCGTTTCTTGTCCGGGTCGACCTTCAGTTCGAGAACGTTACCCTTCTCCCTCAACGCCCCCATTGTCGTGTACACCGTTGCCAGAGACATGGTCGGAAATTTTTTCGCCACAGCGTTGTAAATGTCCTCAGCAGACGGATGACCGGTGTTTCCCTCTAAATAGTCAAGAATAGCTATCCGTTGCGGCGTGAGTTTGAACCCGATATTTCTATATTTGTATTTGAGCGCAGAAACCATTTTCTCAGCCTAATTTATAACCATTATAACTTAATAAAAAATATTTGTCAATAATAGTTATGTGTAAATTATATTTATTAAATTCTGTGCCTGTTCTTTAATTTAATTGTTAAAGAGTTTTCAGAGACTATATATTAATTCAAAAGGCAATCCTATGACTTGCATCAGGTATATAAGGATATCGGCAATGTGCCAGAATATGATGAATAATTAATCATGTGCCTAAAATATAAGCGGAGAAACATACTTTTCCGAAAAATCTCGATGTTTAACAATATTATAATTACATAAAATCAGGTACTTCCTGTTCCTGGCCGGGCAGATTTTAGTGGCATGGGCCTTGCTAATTATGTAAACAGCTAATAGGCAAAAATATGTGACCTCTTTATCAGCAGAATCAGCAATAAGAGAGGTTGTCGTAATCCACATCGTATACCGTGTTCTTTGAGAATCTGAATATTGTTTCAATATTTATAAGGGAGGATAGCACTCAATGGATGAAAGACGTCTGTACAAAATGGTTTTGGTCATGCTGCTCTCACTGGCGGTATTTATACCGCTTGCAGCCATGGCCCGGGATGCAGTCCCTGTTTCAGCAGCAGCTGTTCCGGCAGCCAGGATCGACACCGGTGATACGGCGTGGATCCTTGTATCAACGGCGCTCGTGATGCTTATGACGCCGGGTCTTGCCATGTTTTACGGCGGCATGGTTCGGAGAAAGAACGTGCTCGGAACGATCATGCACAGTTTTATCGCTATCGCGCTGGTGAGTCTCCAGTGGATCCTGTGCGGGTATTCGCTCTCATTCGGTCCTGATGTCAAAGGACTGATCGGATCGTTCAGTTGGGTTGGCCTGAACGGCGTTGGCTTGACGCCGAACGCCGATTATGCGCCGACGATCCCGCATCTCCTGTTCATGGCATACCAGATGATGTTCGCGGTCATAACTCCGGCGCTTATCAGCGGCGCGGTTGCGGAACGGATGAAGTTCTCGGCATTCCTGATCTTCACCCTTGTCTGGACCACCATCGTCTACGATCCCGTGGCCCACTGGGTCTGGGGTACCGGCGGCTGGCTCAAAAATCTCGGGGTCCTCGATTTTGCCGGCGGCATCGTCGTACACGCTACTTCGGGTTTCTCGGCGTTGGCGGCCGCGCTCTATATAGGAAAGCGGAAGGGCTTCCTCCATGAGCATATGCCGCCCCATAACCTGCCGATGACCGTGCTCGGAGCCGGCCTTCTGTGGTTCGGGTGGTTCGGGTTTAACGCGGGAAGCGCTTTGTCTTCAGGTACCCTTGCGACGATGGCGTTCCTGACCACTCATATTGCGGCCTGTTCAGCAACAATCACGTGGGTCGTTGTCGAATGGCTCCATCGCGGAAAGCCGACGATGTTCGGCGCCGCGACAGGTTCCATAGCAGGACTGGCCACGATCACTCCTGCCGCCGGCTTCGTCGGGCCCTTTTCAGCCCTCTGTATCGGCATTGCTGCCGGCATCGTATGCTATATCGCCCTGAACGCAAAGACGAAGTTCGGGTATGACGATTCCCTTGATGCCTTCGGTGTGCATGGTGTGGGCGGAACGCTCGGAACACTCATGGCAGGATTGTTCGCATCCTTAGCCATTAACGCGGCAGGAGCGAACGGTGCGTTTTTCGGCAATATAAAACAGTTCTTCATTCAGGCGGGCGCTGTCGGCCTCGTGGCGCTCTATTCGTTTGTGGTGAGCTTTGTGATGCTGAAAGTGCTCGATACGACGATAGGCCTCAGAATCGACGCAGAGCATGAGACCGAAGGGTTGGACATCAGCCAGCACGGGGAAGCCGGATACGCGCTGTAAAAAGTAAAAGCCGCATGAGGAATGGGAACGGGATTCAGGAGGGCATTATTGGGTTCCCGCTCTTCGAGAGCATAGGCAGCGAAGAAAAAGGCAGAGGACAGCCAAGCGCACGCTGATTTGTCGTCTCCCGCCCTCTGCAATCGCAATTCCGATGTTGGTTGGCACTTATACCATGAATTCTCTTGAATACTCAAATATATTGTGCTATCAATGATTCATGGAGCCCCCTGCACCTCGCATAGAAGATCTTACCGCCGACATCCTGACCGGCATTATCGACGGCGTGGCAGTAACCGACGCCGAGGGAGTGGTGCTCATCTGGAACCGGGCGGCCGAGGAAATGACCGGGATACCGGCTGCTGACGCCATCGGCAAGAACATACGGGCCGTCTTATCAGATACAGCGGCCGTGGTGGGCCAGATCGAAAAAACCGTCTCTTCCGGCCGCTCCTATTCGGATTACGAGGCGGAGATCGTTGTAAAGCACGGACCGCCCCATCCTGTGGGGATTGTCACGAGCATGCTGACGGACGACGAAGGCCGGCCCACCGGTGTGATCCTGACGATCCGCGACCAGGCTGGTGTGCGGGACCTGAAAGAGCGCATGCGGAGGGCGGACCGACTGGCCACGCTCGGGCTGATCGCCGCCGGCATCGCTCATGAGGTGAAGAACCCGCTCGTGGGCATCCGCGGGGCGGCGCAGCTTATGAAGTCCGAACTCCGGTCCGGGGAACAAGTTGTTTTGGCGTCGCAAAAGAGCCTGACGGAATACCTTGACGTTATTCTGAAGGAATCGGACCGGTTGAACAAGGTGCTGGAAGGGATACTCGATTTCACGCGGATCAAGCCGCGCGAGATGAAGGCCTCAAACATTCACAGCGTCATCGACCGTGTCCTGCTGCTGAACGAGGAGAGTGCACGGCAGCGGGGAGTTGTTCTCGCCAGGATCTACGATCCCAGCCTTCCCGATGTTTTCGGCAGCGAGGACCAGCTTATTCAGGTTTTCCTGAATATCATAAAAAACGCCATTGAGGCCATGCCCAAGGGCGGGAAGCTTACGGTAGTGACGCGCATGTCGGACCTGTTCACGACGGTGCAGTCCGACGGCAAGAAATATCAGCTCATGGTTGTGAAAGTGAGCGATACCGGTCCCGGCATAAAGCAGGAGCATTTGGAGGACATTTTTACCCCGTTCTTTACGACCAAAGATCGGGGTGTGGGGCTCGGGCTTGCGCTGTCCTACCAGATTGTACAGGAACACCTGGGGACGATCCGGG
>JAJXTW010000208.1 GCA_021783455.1 Nitrospirota bacterium
GCCATTGCCACCGGGTCATGGGCCTTGACCTCGGCCCCGGCTCGAAGCAGGCTGTTGATGATGACGACCGAAGGCGCCTCGCGCATGTCGTCGGTCCGCGGCTTGAACGAAAGGCCCCAGACGGCGATTGTTTTGCCTGCAAGCGGTTTAGCGGTCTTTGTTTTCTTGTTGCTTGATGAAAAATGTTTCACGATCAGGGATGAGAGCATTGCTTTCTGACGCTCGTTGACCAGATCGACTGATTTCAGCACTTTCGCGTCAACGCCGCTGTCGTGCGCAGTCTGGATGAGCGCTTTTACGTCTTTGGGAAAGCAGGAGCCGCCGTATCCCACGCCCGGGAACAGGAACTCGAAGCCGATCCTGCGGTCGAACCCCATGCCTTTCCGTACGCTGTCGATGTCCGCACCAAGGGCGGAGCAAATGACCGCCATTTCATTGATAAAGGATATTTTGGTTGCGAGCATCGCATTCGACACATATTTGGTCATTTCCGCGCTTTTAACGTCCATAAGCAGGATCGGTTTTCCGGTGCGCACAAAGGGAGCGTAGAGTTCCTGCATCAGTTCCGCTGCCCTGGGGCTGTCTGCGCCGATGACCACCCGATCGGGTTTCATAAAGTCCTCGATAGCGGCCCCCTCTTTCAGGAATTCCGGGTTGGAGACCACGTCAAATTTGTGTTTTGTCCCGGATGCCACGGCTGTCTTGACTTTTTCAGCCGTGCCGACGGGTACGGTGCTTTTATTGATCACGACCTTGTAGCCGTTCATGAACTTGCCGATTTCCCTGGCTGCGTTGATTACGTATTTGAGGTCAGCAGAGCCGTCCTCCCCCGGCGGTGTGCCGACGGCAATGAAGATAATGTCCGAACTTTTTATTGCCTGGGACATGTCCGTGGTAAAAGACAGGCGCTCGCTGGCCGCGTTTCGCTTGATCAATTCTTCAAGGCCCGGCTCGTAGATAGGCACCATGCCGGAGTTCAGCATTTCGATTTTTCGAGCGTCTATGTCCATGCAGATGACGTCATTGCCGCTCTCGGCAAGACAGGTGCCTGTTACGAGACCGACATAGCCGGTTCCGATCACTGATATTTTCATTCTTCTCCCCTAAATAAGTTCTTAGTTCATGGCTGATTGCTCATGGCTTATAACTAATGGAACTATGAACTATGAACCATGAGCTGATATCACGCCCTGCTGGTGTAGTTTTTTTCAATCCACTTCGCATATTCACCGCTTCTGATATTGCTGACCCAGGCCCTGTTGTCAAGGTACCAGGCAATGGTCCGGCGCAGGCCGTCTTCAAACCCATGCTGCCGCTTCCAGCCCAGTTCATTTTTTATCTTGTCGCAGTTGATGGCGTAGCGACGATCGTGACCGGGCCGGTCGCCAACAAAGGTGATAAGCTCTTTGTAGTTTTGAGTTTTGAGTTTTGAGTTTTTAATTTCCTTGTTGTCCTTCAAGGGATGGAGCTGCTCCAAAATTTCGCAGATTGAATTCACGACGTCTATGTTCTGCTTCTCGCATTCACCGCCGATGTTGTACGTCTCCCCGGTTCTTCCCTTCATAAGGATTTGCCAGACGGCCTCGCAGTGGTCCTCGACGTAAAGCCAGTCGCGCACGTTCTTTCCGTCACCATAAACCGGGAGCGGCTTGCCTTCGACAGCGTTCAATATGACCAGGGGGATCAGTTTTTCCGGAAAATGGTAAGGTCCGTAGTTGTTCGAGCAGTTCGAGACAGTAATTGGCAATCCGTAAGTGTGAAAATAAGCCCTCGCCAGATGGTCCGAGGCGGCCTTGGAAGCCGAGTAGGGACTTCTCGGGTCGTAGGGCGTTGTCTCGAAGAAATAACCGCTTTCACCGAGCGATCCGTAGACCTCGTCGGTGCTGATATGATGAAAACGGACATCCTGCCGGCTTGCCCAGTGTTGACGGCTGGCTTCGAGCATGGTAAAGGTCCCGTTGACGTTTGTTTCAATAAATTCTTTTGGCCCGAAGATGGAACGGTCTACGTGGCTTTCAGCTGCAAAGTGGACAACCAGGGTAATGTCGTATTTGCTGAATACTCTTTTTACGTTCCCGTAATCGTTGATATCGCCGCGTTCGAAAAAATAATTTTTGTTGCCGAATTTCCCGTCGATGTCAACAAGGTTCATGAGGTTTCCGGCATAGGTCAGTTTGTCGTAATTAACGAGCGTCCCCGTGAAGCCTGTTTTCTCAAAAACATACCTGATGAAATTGGACCCGATAAAACCCGCCCCCCCCGTCACCAGGATGTTCGTCGATTCGATGTTTGGAACTCCTGATTCGCTTTTCTTGATACTACTCACCGATTAATCCGCCTTTTTTCAGAAATGATTTTACCGCTTCTTCCCACGCCGGGATTGAAATATTCAGCACTGCCGCAATCTTTTCGTTGCTCATGGCTGAAAATTTCGGCCTTTTTGCCGGAAGATTGAAGATATCCATGGAAACAGGCCTGATAAATTTTTTGATGCCCATGTTCGCAAGCGCCGCCTTTGCCCATTCGTAACGCGAGCAATAACCGCTGTTCGTGAGATGATATCGTCCGGTTATCCCCTGTTCCAAGGCCTTCATCGTCACCTCGACAACGGTATCGGTATAGGTCGGCGCCGAGAACTCATCGCAGGCGATCTTAAGATATTCACTATTCTTCGTCCACTCGTTCAGCTTGGAAAGAAAGTTCTGCTGCCCCGGTCCGAAGACCCAGCTCAGCCTGAAGACCAGCGATCTGCCGGAAACCTTAAGAACCTGCTGCTCTCCGGCAAGTTTGCTTTTCCCGTATTCGTTCAGGGGATTCGCGTCGTCGTCCTCGGTATATAAACCGTTTTCCTTAAGCCCGTCGAAAACGTAGTCAGAGCCGAAATGCACAAGGACCGCCTTCTGCGCTTCCGCGGCCCGGGCCAGGTTTTTTGGGCCTGATTCATTTACCGCGAAGGCCGGCCGGTTGTCCTGTTCCGCCTTGTCCACGAGATTGTAGGCAGCACAATTGATGATGACATCGGGATGGTAGGCGGAAACGGCGGCAATGACTTTTTCATAGTCCGTAATGTCAAGATGTGTTTCGTCAGGCGCAACGAAGTCGATGGATTGAGCTTCGAATCGCCGGATGAATTCCCGGGCAAGCTGGCCGTTTTTCCCTGTAATGAGATATTTCATCGTTTGTCGGCGTAAATAAAATTATTATCAATATCCAGCAATCGCGGATTTACTTTGTCCTTTGTTGAAAGAACCGGATTCGGAATCGGCCATAGGATTCCAATGTCCGGGTCGTTCCAGATGATCCCCCGCTCATTCTGCGGGGAATACTCGTCCGTGCATTTGTACATCACTTCTGCTGTCTCGCTCAAGACCTGGAACCCGTGCGCAAACCCCGGCGGCACGTAAAGCTGAAACCGGTTTTCCGAGGTCAATTCCGCGCCGACCCACTTCCCGTAATGGGGCGAGCCCTTGCGGATGTCCACGGCAGCGTCATAAATTCTGCCCTGCATGCACATGACCAATTTGCCCTGGGCCTTAGGCGTTTTTTGAAAATGAAGTCCCCGGAGCACGCCTTGTGAGGACTTGGAGTAGTTGTCCTGGACAAGATGCTCCGTGATGCCGGCGCTTGTGAATTCCGAATGTTTATAAAGTTCGAGAAAAAAACCACGGCCGTCGTCAAATATCTTCGGACAAATCAACAGAGGACCCGGCAGTTCGAGTTTTTTGAACTCAAAGGGCATTGGGCACCTCCTGCTCGGCCACCATCCTGAGATAAGCTCCGTAGGCATTCTTATTATGGCTTTCGGCGGCTTTAAGCAGCTTTTGCTTGTCGATGTATCCCAGCTTGTAGGCAATTTCCTCGATACAGGCCATCTTAAGGCCCTGCCGCTTCTCGATGGTTGCGATAAATTCCCCTGCTTCGAGCAGGCTCTCGTGAGTGCCCGTATCGAGCCAGGCGTATCCCCTGCCCATGAGTTCCACGCGAAGCTGTTTCCTGGTAAGATATTCCCTGTTCACATCGGTAATTTCGAGCTCTCCGCGGTGGGATGGTTTGATGCTTTTCGCTATACCGACGACGTCGTTATCATAAAAGTAAAGGCCGGTCACGGCATATTTGGATTTCGGCTGTATCGGTTTTTCCTCAACAGACAGCACGGTCCCGTCTTTATCGAATTCCACAATGCCGTAGCGCTCGGGGTCGTTTACGTAATAGCCGAAGACCGTGGCGCCCCCTGCTGTTGACACATCGTGAACTGCCTTATTCAGGAGTTCGGTAAGGCCCTGGCCGAAGAAGATGTTGTCCCCCAGGACGAGGCAGACTGTGTCCTTACCAATGAAGTCAGCGCCGATCAGGAACGCTTCCGCAAGACCATTTGGCTTCTGCTGTTCCTTATAGGAAAAACGGAGCCCAAGGTCACTGCCGTCACCGAAAATATCCTTGAAGCGGGGCAGGTCAACTGGCGTTGATATAATCAGTATGTCCCTGATGCCGGAGAGCATAAGCACCGACAAGGGATAATAGATCATCGGTTTGTCGTAGATCGGCAGCAGCTGCTTGCATACGCCCCGGGTAATGGGGTAGAGCCGTGTTCCGCTCCCGCCTGCCAGGATAATGCCTTTCATGAATCTCTCCTTAGATTGAAATTTCGAATGCCACGTTTAAAGTATATGATGGTACAAAGGGATTCTTTTTTTGATCTGTCGTGCTAAATACTCTGTACAATCCGTTGTTTTAATTCTTCGGGTTTCACCGTGGCAGTGCCGACGACCCCGACCACGATCCCTGCTGCATAGTTCGAAATTTTTGCGGCATCCAGCATGCTGGCGCCGGCGGCCATGGCAAGCGTCAGGGCGCTGATGACCGTGTCACCCGCGCCGGTCACATCGTAAACCTCGCGTGCGACGGTGGGGATATGGGTCACTTTGCCGCCATGCTCGAAAAGGCTCATGCCATGCTCTCCGCGGGTGATCAGCACCGCGGCGCACTTTAAATTCTTGAGCAGGAGCGCGCCGGCCCGGAGGAGCGACTGCTCATCCTGGATCTCGATCTTGGACCCGATCGCGGCTTCGTTGGCATTCGGAGTAAGAATGGTTGCCCCGCTGTACATGCTGAAGTGGCTCACTTTGGGGTCCACGGACACGATCACCTTGTTCTTTTTGGCCAGCCGGACGATGTCCTTTACAAGTTCATTGGTCACGACTCCCTTGCAGTAATCAGATAATACAATACCGTCGAGCCCCTCGGCAATCCGCCGTTTGACGAACTCGAAGATCTGCTGGTGCGTATCTTTTCCGATCCGGTCCTTGGTCTCGCGGTCGAACCGGACGACCTGCTGACTATGGGCGATGATGCGGGTCTTGATCGTCGTCGGTCTGCC
>JAJXTW010000209.1 GCA_021783455.1 Nitrospirota bacterium
CCTGAAAGACCCTCAGAAATTCCAGAAGCTCGGCGGCAAAATTCCCAAGGGAGTGCTGCTCGTCGGACCTCCGGGAACGGGCAAAACGCTCCTCGCGCGCGCCATCGCAGGTGAAGCCGGCGTGCCGTTCCTTTCCATCAGCGGCTCCGATTTCGTTGAAATGTTCGTCGGCGTGGGCGCCTCCCGCGTCCGCGATCTGTTCGAACAGGGAAAGAAGAACGCTCCCTGCATCATCTTTATCGACGAGATCGATGCCGTCGGACGTCACCGCGGCGCAGGCCTGGGCGGCGGCCATGACGAACGCGAGCAGACCTTGAACCAGCTTCTCGTGGAGATGGACGGCTTCGAGAGCAACGAAGGCGTGATCCTCGTGGCGGCAACCAACCGTCCCGACGTGCTCGACCCGGCGCTCCTCCGACCGGGCAGGTTCGACCGCATGGTGGTGATCCCCAGGCCGGATTTGAACGGCCGGGTCGGCGTTTTGAAGGTGCATACCCAGAAGATCAAGCTCGCGCCGCACGTGGACCTCGAAGCCATCGCGCGGGGAACCCCCGGGCTTTCCGGAGCCGAGCTCGCGAACCTCGTGAACGAGGCCGCGCTCCTGGCCGGCAGGATGGGCAAGACGCAGGTCGAGAACGACGATTTCGACCGGGCCAAGGACAAGATCCTGATGGGCCTTGAGCGTAAATCCATGCTGATCAGCGACGAAGAAAAGAAGAACACGGCCTATCATGAGGCCGGGCATACGATGGTGGCGAGACTCATTCCCGGGACAGACCCGGTGCACAAGGTTTCGATCATCCCGCGCGGCATGGCGCTCGGCATAACGCTCCAGCTTCCGACGGCCGACCGGTATTCCTACGACCGCGAACATCTGTTGAACAACATTGCGATCCTCCTGGGCGGACGGGCCGCCGAAGAGATCGCGCTCCAGCATATGACCACGGGTGCGGGCAACGACCTCGAACGCGCAACAGGCCTTGCCCGGAAGATGGTCTGCGAGTGGGGCATGAGCGATGCCATGGGCCCGCTCTCCTACGGCAAAAAGGAAGAGGCGATATTCCTCGGCCGCGAAATTGCCCAGCACCGCGACTACAGCGAGAGCACGGCCATCGAGATCGACAAGGAAGTGAAACGCATCGTCATGGACAACTATCACCGGGCCAAGTCCCTCATTCAGGATCGTGTAGCGGTGCTGCACGGCCTGGCCACGGCTTTGCTCGAAAAAGAAACCCTCGATGCCGCTGAAATCGACGCCATCGTCAACGGCCATCCTGCGGCAGCGTAGGAGGCCGGCATGGGGCCAGTCCTCGGGATCTCCGGCCATGGGACGCTGACCATAACCGTAAGCGGCCTCGCTTTCGGGCAGGCCGCCGCCATTCGGGAATCACTCCTCGCGTCAAACAACAGGGCAGGTCTTGGACCTGCCCTGACTTTTTCACCTTCTTTAGCTCGGCAATCGGAACTGATCCTGTGCGGCACCCCTGGCCGGCTGAAACAGATCGCTGCCGGTATCTCCTCCCCGGACGGCCTTCTTCTTGATCTCTCCGGAAAAATCGACTCTTTGCTTGACAACTATACGCGCTCAGATTATAAGATTGAGTGCAGGGAAAACGTCCTCGACCTCGGCAACCACACCCATATCATGGGAGTTCTGAACGTGACCCCGGACTCCTTTTCCGACGGCGGCCGGTTCGCGGACGAGCACAAAGCTCTGTCCCACGCCCGGGAGATGGCCGCTGCGGGCGCGGACATCATCGATATCGGAGGAGAATCCACCCGGCCGGGAGCGGAGCCGCTTGCCGAAGAAGAGGAACTGCGGAGGATCATTCCGCTCATCGAGCGGCTGTCAAAGGAACTTGCCGTCCCCCTCTCCGTCGACACCTACAAGGCGTCGGTGGCGAAAAAAGCCCTTGAAGCGGGCGCCTCGATCGTGAACGACATCAGCGGCCTCCGGTTCTCGCCGGACATGGCAAAGATTGTTGCCGATTACGGCGCCGCCGTCATCATCATGCATATCAAAGGCACGCCGCGCAGCATGCAGCAAGCCCCTCGCTACGAGGATGTCGTCAGAGAGGTCATGGGGTATCTTGACGAAGGGGTCGAGATTGCCGCAGCGGCCGGCGTGGACCGGGAAAAGACCCTCATCGACCCGGGCATCGGGTTCGGCAAAACACTGGAACATAACCTCACGATCCTGAACCGGCTCGAGGAGTTCCGGGCGCTCGGCAGGCCGATCGTGCTTGGGACATCGAGGAAAAAGTTCATCGGCGCCATCTTGAACATTCCCGTGCCCGAAGAACGCGTGAACGGCACCGGGGCCACGCTCGCGCTCGGCATCGAGCGCGGGGCGCGCATCGTGCGGGTCCACGACGTGGCGCGCATGGCGCAGGTCGCAAGGATGACCGACGCAATCCTTAAAACGGGTGGAGCCCCCCCGGAGGGAGCCGGAGGCTCCCTCTAAGAACGCGACCTCCCGCCTGCACCCGGCGATTATGAGCGCTAGCCGCGAATGCAGGGTGCGGATTACGGCGCAATCCCCCGGCAGGAGCCGGGATTGCAAGTCGCGGGATTCAACGTTCATAGTTCGGAGTTCAGAGTAAAAGTCCCTCGTTAAATGACCGCTTTTTTTCACTTTGAACCGCGAACCCTGAACTGTTATTAAAAGCCATGACCAACTTTACCGAAATACGAGAAGCCCTGGCGCACTATCGCTGGTTCAACGATACGGTGGACATTGCGCTCGTCTACTATATCTTCTACCGGCTGCTGCTCCTCATCAAGGGCACGCGCGCGTTCCAGATGCTCATCGGCATCGGACTCATCGTGCTGGTATTGATCGCCTCCCAGGCCTTCGAGTTCTATACCCTCGACTGGCTTATCCACAGTTTCTGGTCCCAGATCGTTCTTGCGGTCGTGATCCTGTTCCAGCCCGAGATCAGGAGGACCCTTGCCCGGGTCGGCGAACGCCACCTGTTCCGCTCCCTGTCCACGGTTGAAGGCTCCAAGTTTATCGAGGAAACGGTCAAGGCCGCCGTATCCATGGCCAACAAGCGGATCGGCGCCCTCATCGTTCTCGAGCGCGATACGGACCTGACGACCATCGTGGAGATGGGCACCGACCTCGACGCCAAAGTGACGAAGGAGATCCTCATCAGCATCTTCCTGCCCTACTCGCCGATCCACGACGGAGCCGCCATCATCAGGAACGGAAGAATCGTTGCTGCAGGCTGTTTCCTGCCGCTCACGCTTTCCTCGAACCTCTCCAAGGCGCTCGGTACGCGCCACCGCGCCGCCGTCGGCCTTACGGAAGAGGCGGACGCGATCGTCGTCGTCGTTTCGGAAGAAACGGGGGAGATTTCCGTGGTCAGGAACGGGGCCATCGAGCACAACGCCGACGCGCCCGCGCTCCGGAAGACTTTGTCCGATATCTTCATGCAGCGGAAGAACAGGAAACCCTAGATGGACCTCAAGAAAATACTATTCGATAACTGGGGCATAAAGCTCCAGTCCCTGGCCTTGTCCCTTACGCTCTGGTTCTACGTCACCTCGAAAGGCAAGACGGAGATCACGATGACCGTGCCCCTGGAGCTCCGGAACATCCCGCAGAACATGGCCGTGGTCGGCAACGTGGCCGGGTCTCTCGATGTGCGCGTGCAGGGCCAGGAGCGGGCGCTCCGCGACATCACGATCGGGAAAAAAATCTTCGGCATCCTCGATCTGTCCCTGGCCAGGGTCGGCGAGAACATCGTTCCCATTTCTCCCGACGACATCCGCAGGCCTTCGGGCGTGACCGTGATGCATATGTCCCAGTCCGAAGTCAGGGTGAAGTTGGAGCCGCTCGTGCGCAGGACCTTCCGGCTCAAGGCCCTTCTTCACGGCGCCCCTGCCAGAGGCTACCGATTACTGAAGATTGCGGTCACCCCTGCCCGAATCACGGTGGAAGGTCCGGAAAGCGTCATGAAGCGGCTGGAAAAACTCCAGACCATGCCGATCGATATCCAGGGAGCGACTGCGAACATGACTGTTGAACCCAAGATCGACTACCAGGGGAAAGCTCTCAAGATCATCGATACCCATATTGCGGTCCGGATCGTCATCGAAAGGATGAACAGATGAAAAGAAAGCTTTTTGGCACCGACGGCGTTCGCGGGGTGGCGAACCAGGACCCCATGACCTCCGAGATGGCGCTCCGGATCGGCAGGGCCGCGGCCCACGTATTCCGCGACTCCGCCCGCAGGCACCGGATCGTGATCGGCAAGGACACAAGGCTTTCGGGATACATGCTCGAGAGCGCGCTCACCGCCGGCCTCTGCTCCATGGGCATGGACGTGCTGCTCGTGGGACCGGTTCCCACACCGGGCATCGCCTTTTTGACCAGAAGTCTGCGCGCGGACGCGGGCGTCGTGGTCTCGGCATCGCACAACCCCTACGAGGACAACGGCATCAAGTTTTTCGGCAGGGACGGGTTCAAGCTTCCCGACGAGACCGAGCGCAAGATGGAGGACCTGATCTTTTCCGGCGAGGTGGACTCCATCAGGCCCACGGCCGCGGAAATCGGCAAAGCCTTCAGGATCGACGATGCCATCGGCAGGTACAACGAGTTCGTGAAGTCGTCGATTCCCCGGGGCATGGACTTTTCCGGGCTCCGGATCGTCGTTGATTCAGCCAATGGCGCGGCATACAAGATCGGTCCGCGCATTCTGACCGAACTCGGCGCTGACGTCCTGTCCCTCTACGACCAGCCGACGGGCATGAATATCAACCAGGGCTGCGGCTCGCTCCATCCCGAAGTCATCTCCCGCGCCGTGGCCGCAAACAAGGCCCACCTCGGGATCGCTTTTGACGGAGATGCCGACCGGATGATCCTCTGCGATGAACAGGGCCACGTGATCGACGGCGACGCGGTCATGGCCATCTGCGCGCTCCAGATGATGAAAGAGGGAAGGCTCAGACAGAATACGCTCGTCGCCACGGTCATGAGCAACCTCGGCCTGGAACTGGCAATGAAGAATGCCGGCGGCACGCTCCTGCGCGCCGCGGTCGGCGACCGGTACGTCATGGAAATGATGATCAAAGGCGGCTACAATCTCGGCGGCGAACAATCGGGCCACATCATTTTCCTGGACAACAACACGACCGGCGACGGGCTCATCTCCGCGCTCCAGATCCTCGCCATCATGAAGCAGACCGGCAAGCGCCTGTCCGAGCTCGCGGCGTGCATGAAGTCCTATCCCCAGGTCCTCGTGAACGTGAAGGTGAAGGAGCGAAAGGACCTTGCGTCGATCCCGGAAGTGGCGAAGCGCATGGCCGAGATCGAGAAAAAACTTGATGGCACCGGACGCCTTCTCGTCCGCTACTCGGGCAC
>JAJXTW010000210.1 GCA_021783455.1 Nitrospirota bacterium
CAGCGGCGATGACTACACAAGGTGACATGCTATACTTGAGCAAGGAGTGGATGCACGAGGGCCAACGTATCGAAAAAAACGAGAGCTTGTGTGAAGGAGTCCCGCCCCCGCTGCGGGGAACAATCATGACGCAATGCAAGTTCAACAAGGGAGGCAAACGATGGTTACCGCATATGCGCTTATAGAAGTCCCGGCAAAACGTTCAGAGGCTGTTGTGAAATATTTAAGCACCTTTCCCGAGATCAGGGAGGCGGCCGCAGTATACGGTGATATCGACGTGGTGGCCAAAATCCAGGCCCCGAGCCAGGACGAACTTGACCGCGTGATCATGGAAGTCATCCAGGGAAACCCGGACGTAAAATCCACACGGACGCTCGTGGTCATAGAAAAAATTCACTGGGAAACATAAGAGAGGAATGAGGCTGCGGCCTTGCGTTTACCGTTCAAACAATCCGTTCCCGAGGGGAGGGTTGAGCTGGTAGACTTGAATGTCCGTTTCCCCTACCTTCCGGCCGTCCGCGGAGTTTACGATTTTGAAGGGCAGCGGCATCTTGTCGACGTACCGAAAATCCTCGAATTCCGACGACAGCTCTGAGGAAGCGCCGTCCATCGTAAACAGTGCGGAATCCTTCACGATCAGATACCGTTTCAAGTCGACATAGATTTTGAGAGGGGGCCCCTCTTTGTCTCGAAGCCCAAGCACCGCGACCGGCGTCCCGTTCAACTCGCTCCTGCCCTCATCGGTTATCTTAAAGTGCCCCTTCAAAAGCTGGTACGGCATCGTTAATTCCTTGAACTGATAAACCATGGCAAGGTGACGGGCCCCGCGGACTTCGATGAGAGGAAACCCGTTCGCTTTATAGTAGCTCCTGTGCCTGTTCAGGACCCTGAGTTCGAGAAAACCATGGGACTCCGTCTCCACGCGCAGTTTTCTGTTTCGCTTCAGATAACTGACATATTTTGCCTTGCCGCGATACAACTCCGGCGCTTCGATCGCACCCTCCGCGGAAAGCGAAGCGAAACCCGCGACGACTTGCGGCCCGCCGTAAGCGTCGATGACTTTCCCCACCAGCTCCTTGATCTGGTCCTGACCGATGCCGACAGGTTTCTTTTTTGCGGCCCTGTCTTGACATCCCGCAACAGCGAGGAGGGAGGCGAAAAACAGAACGGCAATACCCATGAAGCGCAAGCGCGGAATAATCATCTTCGTTCCTTTTTTGCTATTTCTATTTTCTATTTATTGGCGGCTCGCTCAGCGCGCAGGACGCGCCCCCCTATCCTGCCGGGTGCCTTCCTTTTTAGTTTAAGCCGGGCTGATGCTTTGAGCAGGAGAACCTGCGCCAAAGGCCCGGACTCCCGGGCCTGGCAAGGCTGCGTCCGCTGCTAGATCTTTACGACGTGGGCCGCTTTGGGTCCCTTCGGGCTGTCGACAACTTCAAACGTTACTTCGTCTCCTTCAGCAAGGGTTTTGAAGCCTTCACTCTCGATCTCGCTGAAGTGCACAAAGACGTCTCCGCCGTCTTCCTTTTCAATGAACCCGAAGCCCTTGGCCTCATTGAACCATTTCACTTTTCCCCGTGATGCCATGTACAACACCTCCTTCGTGGAACTGAAATCCGGAAAGCGCACCATAAAAAAGCCGCGAAGCTAAAAGTCTCCGCGGCGCTTCCTACTGCAAAAAACTTCCGAACTTCTGATAATATTTTCGCATGCTCCTGGCAAGAAGTCAAGAGAGATTGTCGGTCCGGACCCGAAAACCCTTACTTCCCGTCCCCTCTTCTGATATAATGAAAGCACGCTCATCTGCTGCCGAAATTCCTGTAGAATGCAAGGTGCCTACTCTATGTCGAACGATAACACTGCAGCAGCCCACAAAACCATCTATCTGAAGGACTACCGCAAACCGGACTATCTCATCGAGACCGTGAACCTCGAGTTCGATCTCGACGAGACGCAGACCCGCGTCAAATCCCTTATGACCGTCGTCTGCAATCATGACAAGTGCGAGGGCATCCATCCTTTTGTACTGAACGGCAGGGAGCTCATGCTCAAAGCCGTCCGGCTCGACGGAACAGCGCTCCGCGAGCAGGATTACAAGCTCGATGCCGCGTCGCTCACGATCCTTCCCGTCCCTGACCGGTTCACGCTCGAGATCGAGACCGAGATCAACCCCAAGGACAATACGGAGCTTTCCGGACTCTACCTCTCGGGCGGAAATTTCTGCACCCAGTGCGAGGCCGAGGGCTTCCGCAAGATCACCTATTACCCCGACCGGCCGGACGTCATGGCCAAGTTCTTTACCACCATCGTGGCGAATAAAATAATGTATCCCGTGCTCCTCTCGAACGGCAACCTCATTTCTCAGGGCGAGCTCAAGGACGGCAGGCACTTTGCAAAATGGCACGACCCTTTTTCCAAACCGGCATACCTCTTTGCCCTCGTTGCGGGCGATCTGGCGCGCGTCCAGGACGGCTTTACGACCCGGTCCGGAAGAAAAGTGGACCTGAGCATTTACGTTCAGCACCACAATAAGGACAAGTGCGCTCATGCCATGGAATCGCTGAAGCTCGCCATGAAATGGGACGAGGAGACCTACGGCAGGGAGTACGACCTCGACACGTTCATGATCGTGGCCGTGGACGACTTCAACATGGGCGCCATGGAGAACAAGGGCCTGAACATCTTCAACTCGAAATACATCCTGGCAAAACCCGAGACCGCCACCGATGGCGACTACCAGGGAATCATGGGCGTCGTGGGCCACGAGTATTTCCACAACTGGTCCGGCGACCGCGTGACCTGCCGCGACTGGTTCCAGCTCTCACTCAAGGAAGGCTTCACCGTGTTCCGGGACCAGCACTTCATGGAAGACATGACCTCGCGGGGCGTAAAACGCATCAGCGACGTGAATATCCTGCGCACCCACCAGTTCCGCGAGGACGCCGGCCCCATGGCGCACCCGGTGCGGCCCGAATCCTACGTCGAGATCAACAATTTCTACACGCTCACGGTCTACAACAAGGGGGCCGAGGTGATCGGCATGCTGCGGACCCTTCTTGGGGCGGAAGGCTTCCGCAAAGGCACGGACCTGTACTTCTCCCGCCACGACGGGCAGGCGGTCACGACCGACGATTTCGTAAAAGCCATGGAGGACGCGAACAGCACTGACCTCAGCCGGTTTAAACTGTGGTATTCCCAGGCAGGCACGCCTGAGCTGCACGTTAGCCGTTCCTATGACCCACGAGCAAAGAGCTACGCGCTGACGTTCCGGCAGACCTGTCCTCCCACGCCGGGCCAGGCGGAGAAGAAACCGATGCACATACCCGTGGCAATCGGCTTGCTCGGGGAGGATGGACAGGACCTGGAGTTAAAGCTTGAAGGGGCGACTGGGGGACGGGGAGACAGGGGGACGAAAGTGCTGCAACTGAGGAACGGGACCGAGACGTTCCTGTTCCTGGATGTTCCCCGTGAACCGGTGCCGTCTTTGTTGCGGCACTTTTCCGCGCCCGTGAAAGTAAAGCTCAGCCTGACGGACAAGGAACGCCTGTTTCTCATGGCGAACGACTCCGATGAATTCAACCGCTGGGATGCGGGGCAGCAGCTCGCGGTGAAACTCATCCTGGACCTGGTCAAGGATGCTCAGCGCGGTAAAAAGCTCACGCTCGACAATGCCTTCGTCTGCGCCTTCGGCAAGACCCTGGGAAGCAACATGCCGGACAAGGCTTTCCAGGCCTTCGCCCTCTCGCTTCCTGCCGAGACGTACCTTGCGGACTTCATGGACGTGATCGACCCCGCGGCGGTGCATGAGACCCGGAGGTTTGTGCAAAAGACCCTGGCTACGGAGCTGAAAGAGACCTTCCACGCCGTGTACTACACCAACCAGGATTCCGGTCCCTACCGGGTAGACCAGGAATCCATAGGACGGCGGAGCCTCAAGAACACCTGTCTTAGCTATCTCATGGGGCTCGACGAGCCCGGCGTGCGAAGGCTCTGCACGGAGCAGTACCGGACAGCGGGAAACATGACCGACGTCATGGCAAGCCTCGCGAACCTGGCGAACGCCGATTGTCCGGAACGGGTCGATGCGCTCACGGATTTCCATGAGAAGTGGAAGGACGACCCGCTTGTCATGGACAAGTGGCTTTCGATCCAGGCCCTGTCCCGCCTTCCGGACACCCTCGACATTGTGAAGGCGCTCACGAAACATCCGTCCTTCAACATCAGGAACCCGAACAAGGTCCGAGCTCTCATCGGCGCCTTTGCGGCCAATTCCATCCGGTTCCACGAGCGCGATGGCAAAGGGTATCTGTTCCTTGCCGACCAGGTCCTGGCCATTGATCCCATGAATCCCCAGATCGCGGCGCGCCTTGTCTCGGCGTTCACCCTGTGGAAGCGGTATGACGAAAAGCGGAAAGCGCAGATGAAAGCGCAACTGGAACGCATCGCAAAGACGCCGAAGCTGTCGAAAGACGTCCATGAGATCGTGACAAAGAGCCTCGCGTAAAACAGCGCACAAGATTCGTCCTATTTATATTATCCTTGGTGCTTCCGCGGCAAAACTATGGTATAGTTACGGGTATGCGTGAGTCATCATTTACGCGGCACGAAAGACTTTTCCTCCTGCTTTTTCTGCTCCTCGGCATTTCCTGGTCCGGTTGTAAAGAACCGCAGAAATCCCCGGCTGTGAACTTCGAAGAACATCCCCTCTACCGCCAGTATCAATTCTCCAGCGATGAAAAAACGATCGAGATCGGCGTGCCGACTCCCTGGGCAACGGTCAGTCACCTTGTCGAAGTCATGAAACGGGACGAAATCCTGACGAAGGACCTTCGCAGGATGGGTTATTCCGTGAAATTTTATCCTTTCCTCAAAGGCGACGAAATCAATTATTTCCTGAAAAAAGGCGCACTCGAAGGTACCATCATGGGCGATGTCCCGACGCTCAAGATGGCTGCCGAAGGGAGCGTCACCGTCTTCTCCCTGTTCCACAAGGGGAGCGTGTCCCTCGTTTCCCGGGACGTGTACCGCGTGCAAGACCTGAGACGCAAGCGCATCGCCTTCCCTTCCGGGTCCATAGCGCACTTCTATTTGCTTGAACTGCTGAAAGAAAACGGCATGTCTTTGAGAGACATACGGCCCGTGCCGATGGACACCCGGGACATGTTCGAGGCCATCGAACAGCGAAAGCTCGATGCTCTTACCACGTTCGAGCCCATGGCCACCGTTTATACCAGGCTCGATCCGACGCTCCATACGATAAACCGGTCCTACTCCACCTACGGCTTTCTGAGCATGCGGAAGGAGTACGCCGCGCGCCACCCACGGGCGATCCAGGCCCTCATTGAGGCTCAGTTCCGGGCCAT
>JAJXTW010000211.1 GCA_021783455.1 Nitrospirota bacterium
CACCAGGCGCCTGATCCTGTGGCATTTACCGCACGTGGCAATCTTGTTCGGACCGGCAACGGGGGAAGCAGGGTCCTTGGGACTCTTGATGTCATGGGCTCCGTGGCAGTCCGGACAGGCGGGTGCTCCGCTTTGGCCCAGCCTCAGTTTTCTGCCGTGAAAGCTCTCTTTGTAGCGCTCCATGACCTGGGGACTGAATCCGTATTTTTCCGACATTATTTTCTCTTCATGGCAAACTCCACAGGTCTGTACGACATTGAAATGGTTGACCGCGGACTCTTTACTGGCTTTCGGCTGGATATAATGCGGGGAGCCGTGGCAACTGGTGCAGACGGGCCCGTCGGAAGACTTCTTTACCATGACGTTCTGACCATGCACGCTCGCTTTGTACGCTTCATAGACATCGGGATGACAGGTAGCGCATGCGGCTTGCGCCACAGGATCGATCTTGCTCTTGGAAGAGATTGCTGTTGCCAACTCCTGTATGGCTTTGTCAGGCTTTGCACCTGATAAGCCCTGGTGCTGGGCGCCCTTCAGCGTCATATGGCACATGACGCAGTCGAACGAGCCGTGGACGGATTTGGAAAACTTTTCCTGGTTTACATTGGCGGCCCCTTCCATCGATCCGTGGCAGCCAAGACATGTCGCCGCGTCTGGCGCAGCGCTGGCTGCCGGGACAAGAACGAAGGTGAACAACAACAACGCTGCAGTGTTCAACCAATTCCTCATACATTCTCCTTTCACGTTATAAGTAAATAAAATCAAGAAAACCCCATGCTCTCGCACGCAGTTCAAACAGTTCAAACGAAAATTCTGAAGCACTAATCACTTTTTCGATCTTGTCGTACGTGATGGAGATTTATCGTAGATGCTGGTGTTTGAAGTAATTACTTGATCTTATTCTGCATTCTGCGCAAAGGATAATGCACGTATCGTGCCAGCGATAACCCTTTGATTTTACGATACTGAATGCGATCAGTCTATTTGCAAAAATGAGAATTTTGCTAGTATTATATCATCTTTGCAAAGAAACGGTGGTTGTTTTTAGGTGAGCGAACGATCTCAAGTCGTTACAAGTTTGGTAATCTAAAAAAGCCAGAATTTCGCGCAAAGTCGAGCAACGGTATGGCAACACCAGGCTACGAAAACGTGGCCCTAAACGAGTGCAGGGCGCGGTTACGACGCATTCGCCCCCCGCTGGGAGCCGGGAGATTGCAAGTCGCGGGATTGAGGATAGGAAACATCCATAAGATAGAGACCGTGCGGGGGCGCAGTCCTGCCCGCCTGGGTCCTGTCGCAGGACCTCAAAATGCGGCCCACATCATCAGGCGTGAATCTTCCCAGGCCGACTTCTACCAGGGTCCCGGTTATATTTCTCACCATATACTGTAAAAACGCATCAGCCTCGAACCACAATTCGAGAAAATCCCCGTTTTGTTTAATGGATGCCGATTTCATGGTTCGCACAGGAGATTTAGCGTTGCACCCTGACCCGCGAAAAGCGGAGAAATCCTTCCTTCCGACAAGAAAGGGAAGAACTGATCTCATTTTGCGAACATTCAACGGAAGGTTAATATGCCACGCATAATTACGATAGAGGGCGGTAGGTGCGCGTCTCTGCAGAATGCGATATTTATATGTTTTCCCCAGTGCAGAGTACCGCGCATGAAAATCAAGAGAGACTTCTGTGGATTCCAATATCCTGATGTCTTTGGGAAGAAGATGGTTTAACGCCGGCGCCCATGCCGCCGCGGGTATGGTATTTGAGGTCATGAAGTTGGCAACGTGGCCCAAGGCATGAACCCCGGCGTCGGTTCTGCCCGAAGAAAAAGTCGTTACCTTTTCGCGGATGATTGTTTTGAGGGCTTGTTCGAGCGTCCCCTGGATGGTGGGGTTTCCGCTTTCAGCCTGCGTCTGCCAGCCATGGTAGTTCGTGCCGTCGTATTCGAGGATGAGTTTGATGTTTCTGTCCATGTCGCCCTCACTCTCCCTGCCGCATTCTACTCACTCCCCCAGATAGGCTTTCTTGATTCCCGGGTCTTTCTCCAGATGCGATGCCTTGCCCTGCATCACGATCTTCCCCGTCTCCAACACATAGGCCCGATGGGCGAGCCTAAGCGCTGCCCTGGCATTCTGCTCCACGAGAAGAATGGTAGTCCCCTGCTCGTTGATCTCCCGGATAATCTTGAAAATTCTGCTCACAATGATCGGGGCAAGCCCGAGGGAAGGTTCATCCAGGAGCAACAGTTTGGGCCGGGACATGAGCGCCCTGCCGATGGCAAGCATTTGCTGTTCCCCTCCTGAAAGTGTTCCGCCCAGTTGTTTGCGCCGTTCGCCGAGCGTAGGAAAGAGGGAGAATGCCCGTTCGATGCCTTCGGACAGTTCTTCCTTGTTTCTTGAAAACGCCCCAATCTCCAGGTTTTCGTTTACCGTCATGCCGGCGAAAATGCGCCTTCCTTCGGGGACCTGCGAGATGCCCCTTTTTACGATCTCGTGCGCAGGCCTGCCGGATATCGGCTCGCCGTCATACGATATGGTCCCGCCCCGCAGCCCCGTAACTCCCGAGATGGACATGAGCGTCGTTGATTTGCCCGCTCCGTTCGCGCCGATCAAAGCCACGATCTCGCCCGGTTCGACGATCAAGCTGATGCCTTTAAGCGCATCGATCATGCCGTAGGATACGGTCACCTCCCGGAGCTCAAGCATGCGCATGCTCCTTGCCGAGATAGGCTTCGATCACATCGGGGTTGTTCTGGATATCTTTCGGCATTCCTTCCGCGATCTTGATTCCATGATCCAGGACGATCACGCGGTCTGAAATGCCCATGACCACCTTCATATCGTGCTCGATAAGAAGAATGGCCACGCCGTTGTCCCGGATCCGGCGTATCAGGCCCATCAGGTCCTGCGTCTCAAAGGGGTTCATGCCTGCGGCGGGTTCATCGAGGAGCAGCAAGTGCGGCTCCGTCCCGAGTGCACGGGCGATCTCCAGCCGCCTCTGGTCTCCGTAGGAAAGGTTGGCAGCCAACGTATCATGCTGATTTTCGAGGCCGACGAACTTTAATATATCCATGGACCGGTACCCCATGTCCCGTTCTTCTTTTTTTACCGTGCTTGTCCGGAAAAGCGCACCGAAAACTCCGGCGAACGTCCGGCAGTGCGCCGCAACCATGACATTCTCCGCACAGGTCATGCCCCGGAACAATCGGATATTCTGAAACGTCCGCGAAATACCGAGCGCGGTGATCTCATGGGGAGGCATGGCAGTGACGTCGCGGTCGTGGAAAACAACATTCCCTTTCGTGGGCCGGTACATGCCGGTGATGCAGTTGAAAAAGGTGGTTTTCCCAGCGCCGTTCGGACCGATGATGCTCACGATCCTCTCCCGCTCAACGCGCATGTCGATGCCGTCGAGGGCTTTGAGGCCTCCGAAGTGTTTTGTCAGGTTTTTTGTTACAAGCAGCAGCATAAGAAATCAAAACCATCCGCAGAGATCTCAGTGTTCAAAGAAACAATCTCAAACTGCAATTCGCAAACATGCAACCCAAATAAAATTCGCACATGTACGTTTTGGAAGTAAATTTTAATTTTTGTGTTTTCTGCGTCAAAATAATTTCATTTTCCTTTTGCCGTTCCCAGCAGCCCCTGCGGTCTGAACACCATCATGAGCACCAGCGCGACCCCGAAGGCCAGCATCCGGTAATCCTGAAAATCGCGGAACACTTCGGGGAGCGTGATGAGGAGAAGCGCTCCGAGAATGATGCCGGGGATGCTCCCCATCCCCCCGAGAACGACCATGCAGAGAATCATGACGGACTCAAAAAAGGTGAAACTCTCCGGCGAGACAAATGCCATTTTTGCCGCAAAAAAAACGCCCGTCAGTCCCGCCCACGCCGAGCCGAGTACAAAGGCGAGCAGCTTCAGCCGGAAGGTGTTGATCCCCATGGTTTCCGCGGCAATCTCATCCTCACGGATGGCGATCCAGGCCCTGCCGATGCGTGACGTCATAAGCCGTTTCATGGCAAACACGGTTCCGATAGCTATCAGCAGGATGAGATAGTAAAAATCAAGGGTCGTATGCAGCACGTAGCCGAAAAGCACCGGCCTGCCCACCTGCGAAATGCCATTGGGACCGTTGGTCAAGCTGTCCCAGTTGTTCAGGATGATACGGGTGATCTCTCCGAGGCCCAGCGTGACGATCGCAAAATAGTCACCGCGCAGTCGTAACGTCGGAGAGCCCAGGAGCACTGCAAAAAAAGCCGCTGTCGCTGCGCCAGCAACGAGGCCCGGCCAGAACGAAAGCCCGAATTTCGTGGAAAGGATGGCATAGGTATACGCGCCGATCGCGTAGAAAGCCACGTATCCCAGGTTGAGAAGCCCGGCCTGCCCCACGATGAGGTTCAATCCAAGAGCGAGGACGATGTAGATGCCCGTCAAGGTCATGATATCGCGATAATAATCGTTCAGGAAAACAGGGAGGATGATCAATAAGGCAAGCGTAATTGCCACGGCAAGCGGCGCCTCGGCATACCTGGAAAAGGACATGATTACAGCCGAAGTCTTTGAAATTTTTTCAGCTGCAGCGTTGCGGAGGGAGGTAAAGGCATCGTGCTTTGACAGGCGCCAGAGGAGCATGAGACCCACAGCAACGGCAAAAATACGAACTGCATTGCCGGCGCCGGTAAACGGCAGCACAAGGAGCCCCGCCCAGAGCGGGATCCATACGATATTGAAAAATTTATTGTTTAAGATGCGCGGATAGGTCATTCCAGGTTGCGATTATCTCACAAAGCAACGTGGATTTCAAGGCATTGTTGTACGACAGTGTCGGAAGCCTGTTCGGGAATCATCAGAAAAACTTAGTGGTCTCCGCTCTCTCGTGTCCCGACTCGTTCCCATTTCGCTGAAGTAACTTTCCATTCATCGGGTTCCTTTTTTAGCGATACTTCGAACGAGTACATACCGAGTTCCTCTGGCAGGATGTCGCTTACAGACGAGCTTTTGTTTCCGCCGGACAGAACTGCCTGAAAAACGGCCTGGCAACCGCATCCTGAACAGTTATTTCGATATTGGTAAGATAAACATGAACCGTCTGGTGCCGGAAAAAATATCCGAGAAGCATCCCCTTAATTGTGTCATAGTCGTATCCCTGCGGGTCTTTGTAGGTTTTCGAAAGGCTGTTCATGATCGTTTTAACGTCTTTTTCCTCTGCTGCCGTCTGGATATTGACGATGATTTTTTTTATTTTTTCCTGTTCCGTATCTTTATGACACCCGATGGTAAAGATAAACACAACACTCATGAGCAAATATGCGAGGGACTTCATTACTATGTTCCAGTTCATCATTTTCCACCT
>JAJXTW010000212.1 GCA_021783455.1 Nitrospirota bacterium
CAAGGAAGAAGAACTGCTGTTTCGGGGAGACCAGTACCGGCGGGCCATCGAGCTCTATTATTACGCAGTTCCCGGCAGACCGCAGTATCCGAGGACCATCGACGACCTGCTCCAGGACCCCCGGTCGACTGCGGGGAAGCGGTACCTGCGCAGGAAATACAAGGACCCCGTGAGCGGAGAGGATTTTGTGGTCGTGGAAGTAATGGACCAAACGGGCAAGCACATCATCGGCGTCCACAGTCCGAGCGATAAGACGCCGCTCAAACAAGCGAATTTCCCCGACGAATACCAGAGTTTTCTCGGGAAGACCAAATACAGCGACTGGTTGTTCGTCGCTTCCATCCAGCTGCAACAGCCAGGAGTCCCCGGACGCCCGCCTCTTATCCCGATCACGCGATAACTGCCTGGCGCAAATACCTGCACTCCACGTACAATTACCTTAAAAACGCTTGTAACCACAGATGAACACGGTTTAAAACCAAAAGCAAAAATCCGGATTTATCCGTGTTCATCCGTGGTTACCTGTTTCTTACGATCACAAATCCCCGCGCAAGGCATACCACCTGTAGCTCAGGTATTCCGATAATGCAGCCGAGGAAGCATACAAGTTATCGATGCCCGGGATGAACGAATAGCCTGTAAGCGGCCGACGCTCCTCGAAATACCCCGTGGGCGCCGGGATAACATCAAACCCCTGCTTTTTGAAGAAGGCCACGGCCCTCTTCATGTGATAGGCCGAGGTCACAAGAATGATGCGATCTCCATCAAGAACGCGTTTCAGCGCCCTGGCGCTTTCGAGAGTATTTCTGGCGTTGTTCTCGATGCGGATGTCCCGGCCAGGAACGCCGAGGCTCATCGCCGTATGCGCCATCGCCGTCGCTTCCTTAAGGTCCGGTCGCGCCGGGTCTCCGCTTCCCCCCACAAACATCAGCGGAAGATGCGTTTTTTCGTAAAGCTCCACACCCTTTACCATCCGCTCCAGGGAATAAAATCCCGGTTGGGCCTCAAGCCCCAGCCATGATACGTCCCTGACGCCTCCACCCAACACGACAATGGCTCTGGCGTCGATCTTCTCCGTGTCTCGAAGCGGAGGATAAGCGCTTTCGAGCGGTTTGATCAAGGCGGTACTCACCGGATTGATGCACACCCCGTACAGGAGGATAAAACCGGAAGCAATGCACAGGACGCCGAGGATGCGCTTCTTTCCGACGATCAGAAATCCGATTGCCATGAGGATCAGAAGCCCCGACGGCGGCAGGATCAGGGACTGTATAATTCTTGCAAGAGTGAAAAACATCGGCTATTCCTTCCCGACCGTTTACCCGGCCAACGCCCTTTTGCGCCCGTTCGCCAGCTTTAAGAGTTCGAACCACAGGATGCTGACCGCTCCCCCGCCAACGCAAATCACAATATCGATCGGATGGAGCAGCGAAAAACGGAACAGTTTCTGAAGAAAAGGCACATAGAGCGCCAATCCCAGAAACAGGATTGCCCCGCTCGTCACCCACCAGAGCGCAACATTCGGCGAACGAAGCGTGTTCACGATGGTCCGGGACCACGACCGGTTCGCGAAGATCAGGCCCAGGTTGGCAAAGATCAGCGTTGTGAAGGTAAGCGTCCGCGCATCGTCCTCGCTCTGCCCCCGGGAAAGCGCTATGACAAAGACGCCCAGCAGGATCACCAGCACGCTCAGGCCCTGCAGCAGGCTGATTCCCACGGTCCGTTTGCCGAAGAGCGGCGCGTCGGGCCGGCGCGGCGGCCGGGTCATCACGTCCGCCTCCTCGGGCTCGGCCTCGAACACCACCGAGCACGCAGGATCGATGATGAGTTCGAGAAACACGATGTGCATTGGCAAGAGCACCAGCGGCCACTTGAACAATACGGGAATGAGGGACAGCCCGGCGATCGGGACGTGCACGGCAAAGATGTAGGCAATGGCCTTTCTCAGGTTATCGAAGATCCTTCGGCCCATGCGGACCGCCTGCACAATGGAGGAGAAATCATCATCGAGCAGCACGAGCGCCGAGGCCTCGCGCGCAACGTCCGTGCCCCTGCCGCCCATGGCAATGCCGATGTGCGCGGCCTTCAGCGCCGGGGCGTCGTTCACGCCGTCTCCGGTCATGGCAACGACTTCGCCGACGGCCTTGAGCGCGTTCACGATCCTGAGCTTTTGCTCCGGCACGACGCGGGCAAAGATGTTGACCGTCCTGATGCGTTCCTGAAGCTCTTCGTTGCCCATGGCGTCCAGCTCCGGTCCGGTGATGATATCGTCCCGGTGCAGGAGTCCGATCTGTCCCGCGATGTTCGCAGCCGTCCCCGGATAGTCGCCGGTGATCATCGCCACGCGGATGCCGGCGGTATGGCATTCCTTTACCGCCTCGGCCACGCCCGGCCGGACCGGGTCGGCCAGGCCCGCCAGGCCGAGGAACTGGAACGGGAATGCATGCTGTTCTCCCGGCAGGTCCGTGAGCGTGAAATAGGATTTGGCAACTCCGAGAATACGCAGGCCGTCCTGCGCCATGCTTTCAATCCTCGTGGTCAGTTCCCGGCGCTGCGCATCGTCGAGATGACACAGGTCCGCGATCGCCTCGGGCGAGCCCTTTGCGGCGATCACATAGTCGCTGCCGCGCGGAGACTTCCAAACATGGGAGAGCGCCATGAGGTTCGTGGAAAGCGGGTATTCGCGGACCAGGGTCCAGTCGTCGTGCAGATGTTCCGTCCGGGAAAGGAAGTGGTCGCCCAGTTCCCGGAACGCCTTTTCCATGGGGTCAAAAGGGTCCTTCTGGCTCGCAAGGATGCTGAACTCGACGAGTTCGTGAAATTGTTCAGGAATGCTTTTCGCGGCGCCGGAGGCGATATCGAAAAACTCGCCCTGCGCGTACATCCTGCTGACGGACATGCGGTTTTGCGTTATCGTACCCGTCTTATCTACGCACAGCACCGTGGCCGAGCCGAGGGTCTCGACCGCGGGAACGCGCCGGGTGAGCACCCGTTTTTGCGAGAGGCGCCACGCGCCCAGGGCCAGGAAAATGGTCAGCACCACGGGGAATTCTTCCGGAAGAAGCGCCATGGCCAGCGTAATGCCCGCAAGAAAACCGTGCAGCCAGTCCCCTCGTGTCAGCCCATAGACGACGATGACCAGGACGCAGAAACCGGCGCCGATGAGAGCAAGTTTCCTGACGATCGTTCCTGTTTCCTTCTGGAGGGGCGTTTCTTCGATTTGAACGCTCTGGAGCGCTTTCCCGATCTTGCCGATTTCTGTGGCCGCGCCCGTTGCCAGCGCCTGCGCGATCCCCTGGCCGCTGACGACGAGAGTGCCCGAAAAGACATAGGGCAAATCCTCGCCTCCGGGTTTGCCCATTGCCGTTATCTTGTCGTTTTCTTTTTTCCTGACGGCCAGCGATTCTCCGGTCAGGAGAGATTCGTCCACCGAAAGGTTGATGCAGGACAGGAGCACGGCATCGGCCGGCACGCGGTCCCCTTCGTTCAAGACGATCACGTCGCCGCGGACGACCTCCCGTCCCGGAATGCGCTTCTGTTTGCCGTCGCGAATGACGAGGGCGCGCGGGCTCGACAGGTCCCGGAGCGCCTCCAGCGCCCGCTCGGTCTTCCGTTCCTGGTACAGGGTAATGCCGACGACGACGAACACGAAACCGAGCAGCATGATCGCTTCCTGCAGGTCGCCGAGAAAAAGGTAAAGAGTCCCGCAGGCAACGAGCAGCAGGAACATGGGCTCGCGCACGACGTCGAAAGCGATGGCGAAGAGGTTGCGCTGCTTCGTCGAGGGCAGTTCGTTGTACCCCTCCTGCCTCAGGCGGTCGGAAGCGGCGTGTTCCGTGAGTCCTGTTATCGAATCGATGTCGAATGGAGCAAGCATGGCAACGTCCTCAAGGGAATGCTTTTTCTGTACAGCAGTATACCGAAACAGCCCTGGATTGAAAAGAAGTTTTCTTTTGGCCGTCTTCTCTTTCAAAGCCATCCGGGACGCGGGAGCTTTTTTTTGCAAACCGGCATTCGATCATGGTATAGTGGTGCGTTTGCAAAATTAATATTATTGTAAGGAGAAGTGTGTTCATGGAATTCATAGCGAAACTGCCCTGGGGAATGCTCATTCTCGTCTGTCTGACGCTCGGACTTGCGCCCTTTGCGCCGCCGCACATCTGGGAAAAGCTCCAGATGCTCGCAAAAGGCCAACTCGTCAGGCCCATCGACTGGTTTGACCTCGTGCTGCACGGCACGCCCTGGGTGCTGCTCATCATGAAAGTGATCGTTTCGCTGGTGCAAAAATAAGAGCATTTCACTCAGCCTCCGGGCATCATCCAATTTCTATTTTTTCTTGATTTCTTTCCATGCATGGATTAGATTAGAGCCCTGCTTACAAGGAGGCGTACTCATGGCGGAACAGGACTTTTCAAAAAAAGAAAAAAATTATTATACCGACATCCCCCAGAAAAGCGAGGCGTTTTTCCTGAAGGGATCGAACTCCTATGACTGGGGCATGAAAAACAGGCTTGCCCGCATCTTTAACCCCAAGTCCGGCAAGACCGTGATGCTGGCCTTCGACCACGGGTATTTCCAGGGCCCCACGACCGGGCTCGAACGCGTCGACGTCACCATCCGGCCGCTCATCCCCTACGCCGATGCGTTAATGCTGACCCGCGGCATCCTGCGTTCGGTCATCGAGCCAGCGGTGAGCAATTCAGTGGTCATGCGCGCAAGCGGCGGCCCCAGCATCCTGAAGGAGCTTTCGAATGAGCAGATCGCCGTGGACATGGAAGATGCGCTCCGCATGAACGTGTCCGCCGTTGCCGTGCAGGTCTTCATCGGCGGGGAATTCGAGACCCAGTCCGTGCACAACATGACGCGTCTTGTCGATAGGGGCATGCGCTACGGCATGCCGGTGCTCGGAGTCACGGCCGTGGGCAAGGAGCTCACGCGGGACGCCCGGTACATCAGCCTCGCCACCCGCATCCTTGCGGAGCTGGGCGCGTCGATCGTGAAAACCTACCATGTCCCGGGATTCGAGCAAGTGGCAGCTGCATGCCCGGTGCCTATCGTGATGGCGGGCGGGAAAAAGCTGCCCGAGAAGGAAGCCCTCCAAATGGCGCATGACGCGATCAGCCAGGGCGCATCGGGCGTGGACATGGGCAGGAATATTTTCCAGTCCGACGCTCCGGTTGCCATGATCAACGCGGTGCGCAAGGTCGTGCATGAAAACGCGAGCGTGAAGGAAGCGTACCAGTACTACGAGGAAATGAAGAACAAAAAATAGAATGGAACCACGGGTCCCGCGAAGTCGCGGGACACACAGATAAACACAGAGAGGCTCTTCAGCAGAATCTGTGGGCGC
>JAJXTW010000213.1 GCA_021783455.1 Nitrospirota bacterium
TCCAGAATATCTTCGGCTTCAGCGAGAAACTCTTTTATGGGACGATCAGTCTTCATGTCAATTTCGGAATGCACCCTGCACTCGCGCTAGGCGCTTGTAGGCGCGGGTGTAAACGGATTGCGAATTGCGGATTTGGCGCATAGCAACTGATTGCGGACCATCATTGCACCATTCCGCAATCCAAAATCCGAAATCCGCAATATCTATCACTTGCCCCCCAGCGCCTTCCCGACCGCGCTCATGAGGTCTTCCTTCTTGAACGGCTTGACCACATAGCCGGAAGCCCCGAGGGAGAGTCCGCGCTTCTTGTCTTCTTCCGATTTTTCCGTACTCACAATGATGAGCGGAATCGTGCTGTACGCCGGGTTGGATTTCACGTAGCCGATGAGTTCCAGTCCGTTGATATCGGGCATGTTGATGTCGGTGATGATCAGGTCCAGGGGCTGCGCCGGGAGCGCCTTGAGCGCTTCGAAACCGTTGCCGGCCTCTGCCACGATAAATCCGCCCGCCTCCTCAAGCGCCACGCGGATCATGGAACGAATCGCTTTGGAATCTTCGACGATAAGCACATGCTTCATCGCTTCTCCTTCTGCAGTTCGGCAATCCGCTTTTCGAGCAGCGCCTTTTCCAGGGCCATGCCCGCCTGGTTCATGAAGATCTCGAGCGTATCCACGCCGCGAATGGGTTTTCGGTCGGGCAGGTTGTCTCCGTACACGACCAGGGCAATCTTGCCGTCCACGATGAGCGGTATTGCAAGGACGGTATCGGGCATATCGCCGCCGAGTTCGGTTGCAAGATAGTTATTGCACTCGTTCTGTTCCAGGGCGCCCGTGTAGCTGCGCCTCGAATCTATCACCGTGAGGAACAGGGAGGGTTTGTTCAGCGGGATCTTGATATTTCGAACGACCTGGTCGGCGGATTTGCTTCTGAGCTCGATCCCGAACTGGCCGAGGCCGCGGACCTCGTCTTTTTTCACCATGAACAGAATGGCGCGGTTCACGACCTCGCTGGCATAGCGGAGGATCAGGAGCGTCACCTCGGCCGTTGCGGTCGGGAAACGGAGTTCGTCGAACATGGACTTGAGCGCAGTGAGTTCGCGCCGGGGCTCTTCTTTCTCGATCTTGGTGCGGAACTCTTCTTTGGCCGGTTCAAAGCTGGGATGGTGGGTGATTGGCTGCTTGGGAGGCTGCGGGGCCGTTGGGGCGGGGCGGGGAGCGCCGCCTGCTTTTCGCTCGACCTGCCGTTTTTCATCGAGGAGCCGCGTGCCTTCCATGAGCAGATATTCGGCGCTGATGCCCGACTTCAGGAGGAACTCCTGCGTGTCGATCTCGATCGTATCTTTTGGCGCGATCTCGCCGAGTTCGAAGTTGAAGAACCCTTCCTCCCAGGCAAGCAGGTCGTAGATGATCTCCTCGATCTGCTTCCGGACCACGCCTTCGAGCGTCTGCGCGGACACCGCTCCCATTTCAACCAGGATCATACCGAGAGGTTTGTCGGCCTCCCGCTTCTGCAGCGACAACGCCCGGGACAATGACGCCTCGGCCAGCATCCCCTGGGAAACGAGAATATTCCCGAGGGAGTCCCGGATGCTGTCGCTCGCGGCCTGGATGACCTGGCCGTCTTTGAAAACGACCATGCCGGTCCCTTTCCGGCTGCGCACAACCAGGGTGCCCGTTTTTTTGCTCAGACTGATAATCTGGAAGATATCAGGCAGCGCGAGATCTTCCAGCCTGCCGACGAGGCTCATGCATTCTCCCTAACAAGCATAATCGTCGAAATTATAACAGTTTGAACGAAAAATGCAATGTTAATTCATCAGTTAGGATGGGTTTTGGGTGTAATTGGGCCGGTTTTGCTCGCGATCGAGACGGCTAAGGAAACTCAAAAAACGAAGGCTGAGAAGGGCATGACCAGAGCCCCTGTTCCGGGAATCCCTGGCACCGGGCCATGCCGCCGCGCTGTCCGTCCTTCGTGAATGCGGATTACGTGCTCCGGTAATTGTCGAACTGCAGTTCGATGCCGAAATCCTTGCCTTTCAAGAGCGCAATGACCGACTGGAGATCGTCCCTGCTCTTTCCGGAAACGCGCACCTGCTCCGCCTGGATCGACGCCTGCACCTTGAGCTTGGCATCCTTGATCGCCTTCACGATCTCCTTGGCCTTGTCCGTGGGGACGCCCTGCTGGAGCGTCAGGCGCTGGCGGACCGTGCCCGCGAGCGCTGCCTCCACCTTGCCGTAGGACACGTTCTTGATCGGCACGCCGCGCTTTACGAGTTTGTTCTGCAGGATGTCGATGACGCTCTTCAGCTTGTACTCGTCGTCGGACACAATCACGAGCGCGTCCTTTTCCTGGGTGATGTTCGATTTGCTGCCCTTGAAATCGAAGCGCTGGCCGATCTCCTTCAGGGTCTGCGTCACCGCGTTCGTCACCTCGGCCATATCGATCTTGGAAACAACATCAAATGAATTCTCTGCAGCCATGATAACCTCCGGTTGTTTGAAAGTGAATATTTGTGGTATCAGAAAGCCGTCATTCTCGCTTGTGATAATGAGCGTTCAGCACAAATAGGGGCGATCGAGAATCGCTTTCCAGCACATCATTCTGAAAAAAAGAAGGATTCCGGACAAGCCGGAATGACGTCTAAACATGAGGCACGATTTTTTGCTTAATTGTCTACTTCGTAATTCCTAATTTTTAATTGCTCCTCGAACTACTCTTCTATAACTTCCGTTCCTTTGGGCGCTTTAAAGGAAAACTGCTTGTTGTCAAGGACGACCCCTTCGTTCACCCCGGACAACGTGATCTCCGTCGTATTCCCCGACTTGTCGAAAATCGTGAGGGCCGCAATGCGGCCGTTCTCATCGGCCGTGAGGAGCAGTTTTTTCATGGCCGCTCCCGGCTTCCTGGGCAAAAGCTCCAGAAAGCGGGGCGATTTCGGGTTGGGCTGGAACACGTCGAAGTCGTCCCGGATATGGGCAGCGCCCAGCAGGAACGCCACGGGAATATTCATCTGCTGCACGTCCGCAAAGGCCTTCTTGATCATCTGCTCGCTCTTCCGGGAATAGAAGAGGGCGCTCTTGCCGTCGACCAGGATCACCTGGCCGTTCGTATAATCGATCCGGAGCTTTCCCGGCTTTTTGATCCAGAGCGTGCCTTCGAACTTCTGCGTTCTTCCCACGGCCTTGAGGAAATTTTTCTGCAGAACCTTCGCCGTCAGGTCCTGCACCCCGCTGTAGTGGTTCTCAACAAGGGCGACAATATCCCCGACCGGCTGGGCGTACGCTGATGAGCCGGCAAAGGCAAACAGAAAAAACCCGGCCAGGAACGTGGGAACGATTTTCATTACAGGGGGAATGATTTTCAAGGGGCAAGGTCCTTTTCTCGTAAAATGGTTTTCGCCGCGTGCATGCCGGCCTCCGAAAAACGAAGACTCTTTAATTGACATTAGCGTAGTCCAAGATTATCATGGACTCCTCCGGTAGTCAACCGGAATGACGTTCGACTGCTGCCGCTTTCGAGGATTTACATGACCGCCCATCTTCCTGCTTCCCCGGTCCTCATACAAGACACGCTCCGCGCGGTCTTCGGCTTCGCGTCCTTCCGGCCGAACCAGGAAACCATCATCACAAACATCCTGGACAAAAAGGACGTGTTCGCGGTCATGCCCACGGGCGGAGGCAAGTCGCTCTGCTATCAGCTGCCTGCGCTCATGATGGAAGGCACGGCGATCGTCATCAGCCCGCTCATCTCGCTCATGAAGGACCAGGTGGACGCGGCGCGGGAAAACGGCATTGCCGCCCTGTTCATAAACAGCTCCCTTGACCAGAAGGAGATCGCGGAAATCTTTCGAAGGCTCCGGGACCATCAGGTCAAGCTCCTCTATATCGCGCCGGAACGGTTCGCCATGCCGCAGTTCCTCGATACGCTCAAAAGCATTCCCCTGTCGCTCTTTGCCATTGACGAGGCGCACTGCATATCCGAGTGGGGCCACGATTTCCGGCCCGATTACCTCGGCCTTTCCGTCATTCCCTCGCTTTTTCCCCGGGTCCCCATTGCCGCATTCACAGCCACGGCCACGCACAAGGTGCAGCAGGACATCATCAGGAAGATCGGGCTCAGGACGCCCCATTCCGTGCGCGCCTCGTTCAACCGGCCGAACCTCTTCTACCAGGTCCTGCCGAAGTCAAAGGTCGAGCAGCAGCTTTTGGAATTCCTGAAAAACCATGAAGGCGAATCCGGGATCATCTACCGGACGACCCGCGATGCGGTCACCACAACGGCGCGGTTCCTCGCGTCCAGCGGTTTTAACGCGCTCCCCTATCATGCGGGCTTGTCCGCGGAAGAACGGGAGAAAAACCAGGAGGCCTTTAACAAAGACGAGGCGCCGGTGATCGTGGCGACCATCGCCTTCGGCATGGGCATCGACAAGTCGAACGTCCGGTTCGTGGCCCACGCCGATCTCCCCAGGCACATCGAGGCCTATTACCAGGAGACCGGCCGCGCGGGACGCGACGGGGAGCCGGCCCATTGCCTGCTCTATTTTTCCCGGGGGGACATCCCGAAGATCCGGTATTTCATCGACAAGATGGAGGACGAGTCTGAACGCGCCATCGCCATGGAGAAGCTGAACCAGGCCGTGCGGTTCGCGTCCCATAACGTCTGCAGGAGAAAACAGCTTTTGTCCTTTTTCGGCGAGGTTTATCCGGAGAATAATTGCACTGCCTGCGACATCTGCATCGGCTCGGCAAAACAGGTGGACATATCCACGGATGCCCGCATCGTGATGTCGGCCGTGGCCAGGACCAGTGAACGCTTCGGCATCGTCCATATTATCGACATCGTGACCGGCGCGGACACGAAACGAGTCAAAGAACTGGGGCACCACGAGCTCAAGACCTTCGGCGCCGGAAGAGACAAAGACAAAAACCACTGGCGTTTCATCGTGAACGAGCTTTTGGCCCAGGAGCTGATCAGGCAGAACGGGGACCGCTACCCGGTCCTGAAGCTCACGCCCAAAGGCGCGGCCGTACTCACGGGCAAGGAAGAGGTCTTCGGGCTCAAGCGGGAAGAAGTAAAAGCAAAAGAACGGCGACGGAAAGCCGGTGATGCTGGCTCGTTCGACGAAACGCTCTTTGAGCGGCTTCGCCTGGTCCGGAAAAAGATCGCCGAAGCGGGCCGCGTGCCGCCCTATGTCGTCTTTTCCGACAAGACGCTCCATGAGATGTGCAGACATTTTCCGAAGACCGATTCCGAGATGAGACGAATCAGCGGCGTGGGCGATGTCAAGCTTAAGCGGTACGGAGAAGCATTTCTGGAAGAGATCATATCCTATGGTTCCTCGTCG
>JAJXTW010000214.1 GCA_021783455.1 Nitrospirota bacterium
CCCCGCAGCGTTCCCAAAAGTCTTCGCACCGCATCTACTAAAAAGGTCTAGTCTATCATCGTGGGTCTATCGTCTTTACGCAGCTCTTCTCCGGAAAAAAACACCTCACGCGCCGTTTGTGAGGTGTTTTTTTGTATCCGCCTGCCGAGGAATAACCAGGTAATCATGCCGGTGTCTTTACCTATGGCAACAGGCAACAATGGGCAATCTCAAATTCCAGTTTGACGTTGACAGGGTGCTTTCTTGCATATTATAGTAGCAGGGTAGTATACCAGCGCTCGTGCCGGCGATATCAAAGACCGCGACAGGGCCGGAGCAGGAGAAGCAGCATGTCGGGATCCATTCATCCCTTTGTTTTCGTCGGCATCGTGTCCCTGTTCCTGGGCCTTGCCGCAGGGTTTGTCATGCACCGGTCGGACTTCTGCATGGCGGGCATGTTCCGGGACCTCTTTTTGTTCAGGCGCACGGTGATGATCAAGTCGTTCGTTCTGCTTGTTGTGACCAGCATGGTGCTTTTCGAAGCAGCGCGTCGAGCCGGCCTCCTGTCGGTCTATCCCTTCCCGCTTCTCTATCCTCCCACCGCAGCGAACCTGATCGGGGGCCTCCTTTTCGGCATCGGCATGGTCCTCGCCGGAGGATGCGTCGTGGGCACCCTCTATAAGATGGGGGCAGGCAGCGTCCTCAGTTTGACCGCCTTTGGCGGCCTTATTTCCGGCAGCGGCCTCTATGCCGAGATCCATCCGGCGTGGGCGGCCTTTGTCAACAAGACAACGATGTTCCCGGGCAAGATCACTGTTGCCCAGATCGTGGGAGTCGATCCCCTGGTCCCGGTGCTGATCGTGGCAATCCCGGGAGCGCTGCTGCTCTTCTCATGGCACAAAAAAGGAGGGCTGGTGCGACCCGCCTTTGCCGCGGGATATTTGCAGCCCTACAAGGCGGCCCTTGCGCTCTCCCTTATCGGAGTTGTTTCCTATGTGTTGATCGGCATGCCGATGGGGGTCACGTCTTCGTTCACAAAGATCGCGGGCTTTATCGAAAGTGTTTTTTGGAAAAGTCATTTTGACCATCTCGTCTATTACCAGGGCATGCCGCTCAGCTATTTTCACCGGGAGACGGCGTCCGTGCTTACGGGCGGCCCGGGCCCTTCCTACGACGCTCTCGCGGCCATCCAAATTCCTCTTATCATCGGCATTGTTGCGGGAAGCGCGGTTTCCGCAGCATTGCTCGGAGAGTTGAGGGTCTATTACCGGGTGCCCGCCCGTCAGTACGCATTAGCCGGGGGAGGGGGAGTCATGATGGGGCTTGCGTCCCGCCTTGCCCCGACGTGCAATGTCTGGCACCTTCTCGGAGGGCTGCCGATCTTGTCCGCATCGAGTCTGCTTTTTTTCCTCGGCCTGCTTCCCGGCGCCTGGCTGGGAGGAATGTTCCTGGTCAGGGTGCTGGCCGCTCAGGGCGCCGGGCAATGTCGTTGACTGAAGGGCCCTCGTCGCCGCCCAATCATTACGAACGAAGAAGGTAGTGTGAAGGGTTATGGAAATAATCGATTTTGACATCCGCGGACAGATTTGTCCCTCCTCTCTTCTGGTTGCGTTGAAAGAAGTGAATGCCCGCGCCGACAACCTGAGGCAGGGCAAGGTGAAACTCCGCTTTATTACCGATAACCGGGACGCGACGACAACAATACCGGAATCCGCATCCAATATGGGGTATCTGGTACTGGTGACGAAACAGGAAGGATGCTATATTATCGAGATCGCCGGCAAGAAGAGCTCTCTGCCTGCCGCTTAATGGACCGTAAGAGAACAGGCTGATGAAAACGGAAAAAAATAAATCTCACGAGGACCTCCTTCGCGAGAACCAGGAGCTTCGGAAGAAGTACGCCCTGGCGACGCAGTACATCCGCCAGAAAGTCAACCAGCTTCTGAGCGTGATGGGCACCTCGCCGCTCCGGGCGGAGGAACTCGACGATGAAACCCTGATCGAGCTTGACCCCATCAGCATCGTCAGCGATTCCTTTGTCCAGGTCTTGCGGCACCTGAAGGAAATGAACGAGGAGCTGAAGGACGCCCATGACGAGATCGCCGCCATTTTCGAGTCCGCGGGCATGGGAATTCTCGTCCTCGACAGGGACCTGCGCATCCTGGCGAGCAACAAAAAAATCGAGGACCAGTTCCAGATCGATCGGGGCACGTCCGCGGGGAGGCCGTGCCGCGAGCTGATATGCCACAGAGACGCCGCCTCAAAATGCCCTGCCAGCAACGCCGTCGAATCGGGCAGGAGCTGCCAGCAAGACCTGGTACTGGACGAACGTCATTACCACGTTTTGGCTACGCCGCTCCGGGACAAGCAAGGCTCGATAGCAAGGGTCGTTATCGTGTATATGGACCTGACGGAACGGATTCTTGCCCAGGAAAAGCTCAAGAAAAGCGAGGAGCGCTACCGGGACCTTTTTGAAAATTCCACCGATCTCATTCAGGTCCTGGGCGCGGACAGCTCGATACGATATGTCAACCGTGCATGGCTCGACACCCTCGGCTACCGGGAAGAGGAGGTGCCGGGGCTCTCGATATTCGACGTTCTCCACCCCGAATGCGCGGACTGCGGACCGGAGTTCAAGAGCGTCGTGTGCGGGTACAAAGAAGGCAGGTTCGAGACCACGTTCAGGACCAAGGCCGGGGACAAGATCATCGTCGAGGGGAACGTCAGCGCGATCAACGAGGACGGGAAGTTCGTGGGCACGCAGGGCATCTTCCGCGACATCACCGAGCGCAAGCGCGTCGAAGTCCTGATTGCCTCTGAACGGGAACAGCTTGCCGTGACCCTGCGGAGCATCGGGGACGGGGTCATCACGACGGACATCCAGAGGAACGTAGTGCTGATCAATAAGGTGGCCGAGCGGCTCACGGGATGGAAACAGAGCGACGCCCGCGGCAAAGCGATAACGGACGTGTTCCACATCGTGGACGAGCTGACCGGGGAATTGCGAACCTGTCCCGTCGATCGCGTGCTCGAGACCCGGCTCGTCTGCGAGCTGGAGGGCGACGCCATCCTCGTCTCGCGGGACGGCTCCACGCGGCTGATCACGGACAGCGTTGCCCCGATTCTGGATAAAAACAGCTCCATCGTCGGGACGGTGCTGGTCTTCCGGGACATAACGGACAGGAAAAAACTGGAGGAGCGGATCATCAAATCCGAAAAGATCGAATCGCTGGGCGTGCTCGCGGGAGGCATTGCCCATGATTTCAACAATCTTTTGAACGCCATTGTCGGCAACATCAACATCGGGCGGAAATTCACCATGCCCGACAGCGAGGTGCATAAAAGCCTTGAGCGCGCTGAAAAGGCGTCCGCAAAAGCAAAGGAGCTTACCCAGCAGCTCCTGACATTCTCCAAAGGCGGGGCCCCGGTAAAAAAGCTGGCGGCGATCGCGGACCTGATACGGGACACAGCCGACTTCGGCACGCGGGGTGCGAGCGTCCGTTGTGAATTCTCGCTGCCCGACGATCTCTGGCATGCCGAGATCGATGAGGGCCAGATCAGCCAGGTCATCAACAACCTGGTGATCAACGCCGTCCAGGCGATGCCCCAGGGAGGAGTTATTCATATCAGCGCCCGCAACGTGGCGGTCAAGCCCATGGAATTGCAGGAGCTCAAAGCAGGCAACTATCTGGAAATCATCGTGCAAGACCACGGCCGGGGAATACCGCGGGATTATCTCAGCCGGATTTTCGAGCCCTATTTTACGACCAAGGACAGCGGGAACGGTCTCGGGCTGGCCACGACGTACTCGATCATCAAGAAGCATGACGGGACCATCGACGTCGAATCCTCCCCGGGAGCCGGCACCACGTTTTACATTTACTTGCCGGCTTCCCTCGATAACGCACGACCGTCCGATCGCGGGGCAATGTTCGTTCCCCATGAAAAGGCGACCGGCAGCGTGCTCCTCATGGATGACGACTCGATCGTCAGAGAAACGGCCGGCGTCATTCTGAACCTCCTCGGATATAAGGTCGATTTTGCCCTTGACGGGAACGGCGCCCTGGAAATGTATAAGCAGGCGAAGAACTCGAATTCCCCCTATGACGTCGTGATTCTGGACCTTACCATCCGGGGCGGAAAGGGAGGCAAGGACACGATCAAGGAACTCCTTGCCATCGACCCGAATGCCAAGGCCATTGTTTCGAGCGGATATTCAAACGACGCAGTCCTGGCGAACTACGCCGTCAACGGGTTTGCCGGGATCATTGTAAAGCCCTACACAATGGATGAACTGGGCGATGAGTTGAGACGAGTGCTTTCATCGAAGTAATAAAAAGTGGAGCCGGAGTGCCGGCTGTAATAACTCCACATGCATCGTCCTTGCCCGCAAAAAGCGCATATAAAGCTTCCTTCCTTAAAACGTTGTTCTATTCACCCCTTTGCCCCGCTTCCTCCACTTGACAAAGAATCGCCGCTCCATGATACTTATACGAAAGAGCAGCAATTATTCTAAACAGTTTTTCGGGAACGAATGCTGCAACGATCGAAAGCGGCCGTGGATGTGGAAAGCCATGGTCATTGGCCTTAAAATACAGGGCGTGCAACTACTGGAGGTGTTTATGAAAGAGAAATTTTTCTGGTCTCCCTATCTTGCAGGCATCGGTCTCGGATTGACGCTCCTGGCATCGTTCATGATCGCAGGGCAGGGACTCGGCGCTTCACGGGCCTTCACCGTTGTCGCAGGCGCGGGAATGCAGAGCGTTCTGCCCACCTACACCGCAACGCTCTCCTATTTGTCCAAATATCTTGAGTTGTCTCCCCTCAGGGACTGGACCGTTCTTGAGGTTGGGGGAGTGCTGATCGGCGCGCTGGCCGGCGTGCTGTTGAGTCGCGGTTTTCAGTTCAGGTTTGACAAAGGCGCACGCCTAAGCATCTCCACACGCGTGATGACGGCATTCGGCGGCGGAGTTATCCTCGGTTTTGCAAGCAGGCTTGCGCGGGGGTGCACGAGCGGCGTCGCACTCACGGGAGGGGCCCAGCTTGCCCTTGCGGGCTGGATCTTCGTGATCGCCATGTTCGCCAGCGGTTTTCTCTTTGCCGCACTCTTCAGGAGGTTATGGTCATGAGCGCGCCCTTTATCCTGACGGATACCACGAACCTTGTCATGGCAGTGCTTCTGGGCCTATTCTTCGGCTTTTTTCTTGAGCGGGGAGGCCTGGGCAATCCTCATAAGCTTACGGGGGTCTTCTACCTGACCGATTTTGCCGTGCCGAAAGCCATGTTTACCGCCATCCTTGTTGCTGCGACCGGC
>JAJXTW010000015.1 GCA_021783455.1 Nitrospirota bacterium
ATGGTGATCTGCCGCGGGTCGGGCACTGCCATATTCGCCACCTGGCTGAGCTGCGTGGGTGTGCCGTAGTAATCCACCATGATGCCGTCAAGCATGCCGAGCGACGCCCTGCCGGTCCGGAGGGTTGTAAATTCCTTTCTCAGGACTTCCAGGGCCTTGTTCATCTTCTCTTCTGCTTTTTTCTTTTGCTCATTAAGCATTGTTCCTCCCGGTAACGAGAGTTCCGACGGTTTCTCCCAAGATGATCTTCTTGATGTTGCCGGAGACGTTCAGATTGAAGACGATGATGGGAAGGCTATTGTCCATACACAGGGAAATGGCGGTTGCATCCATGACGCGCAGGTCCTTTTGGAGCACCTCGATGTACGTCAGCTTATCGAACTTGGTCGCGGTCTTGTCTTTCATCGGGTCCGCGCTGTAGACGCCGTCGACTTTGGTGGCTTTCATGATGACCTCAGCCCCGATCTCCATAGCGCGAAGCGCCGCCGCCGTATCGGTGGTGAAGTAGGGATTGCCGGTGCCGGCGGCGAAGATCACCACGCGGCGCTTCTCCAGGTGCCGCACTGCGCGCCTGCGGATGTACGTTTCTGCGAGTTCGCGCATTTCGATGGCAGACTGCACCCGGGTGACCACGCCCTTGTTCTCAAGGATGTTCTGGAGCGCCAGGGCGTTCAGCACCGTGGCCAGCATGCCCATGTAATCCGCACTGGCGCGCTCCATGCCCTTCGCGGCGCCGGACAGGCCGCGGAAAATATTGCCTCCTCCGATGACGATAGCGACCTCGACGCCGAGGTTATAAACTTCTTTCACCTCGGACGTAATGGTGTCGAGAACGGCGTGGTCGATGCCGTACCCCTGGTCGCCCATAAGGGCCTCGCCTGAAAGCTTGAGCAGGATGCGTTTATATCGAGGAGGAGTCATAATATTCTCACGTCAATAGAAGCCGAGTGTTCGCCGAGCATTCCCCCGCATAAGACGAGGCCTGCGCGGAAGTTTTCACTAGCAAGAACGAAAACTTTCCTGATAAAGAAATTATTTGCTTCGGTTGTCCGAGTTATTTCAGCTGCGCGGCAACTTCCTCAGCGAAGTTTTCTTTCTTCTTGTCTATGCCTTCGCCGAGCTGATACCGGACAAAACCATTGACGGCTGAGTTCGCTCCGGCTTTTTTCAAGAGGTCCTTGATTTTGAGCTTGCCGTCAGGGTCCTTGATGTAGACCTGGTCCAGAAGGCAGGAGTCGGAGTAAAATTTTTCGAGTTTGCCGTCCACGATTTTTCCGATTACGGCCGCCGGCTTGCCGGACTCCTTGGCCTGGGCCTCGTACACAGCGCGCTCGCGCTGCAGCGTTTCTGCGGGCACTGTTTCACGGCTCAAAAACTGCGGGCTGGCGGCAGCGATATGCATCGCTAAGTCCTTGCCGAACTGCTCGTCGCCGATGTAGTCCACCATGACGCCGATGCGCGTGCCGTGGAGATAGATCGCGATCCGGCCTGCGGTTTCGAAGCGTACGAAGCGACGGATCGCTATGTTCTCGCCGATCTTCTGGATCAGTGCGTTGCGTTTGGCTTCAACGTTCTCGCCGCCCATGATAAGCTGCGAAAGCGCCGCAACGTCAGCAGGCTTTTGGGCGGCCACCAGCTCGGCGAGTCCCTTTGCAAAGCTCTGGAAATCCCCGTTTTTGGCGACAAAGTCGGTCTCGCTGTTGACTTCAATCAGGACACCGACCTTCCCGCTCCCTTCCAGAGAAGAAGCGATCATTCCTTCGGAGGCAACCCGCGCCGCTTTTTTTGCGGCCGCTGACAAGCCTTTTTTTCTCAGGATGTCGACGGCCTTATCAAAATCGCCGCCGGCCTCTTCCAGCGCCTTCTTTGCTTCCATCATGCCGACGCCGGTCTTTTCTCTTAAATCCTTCACTGCACTTGCAGATATCGTTGCCATTTTTGAAAAGCCTCCTTCTCTATCTCTTCCCGCTCCGAGCTCACTGCCGCCTATACCGTGTCTTCTTCAGCATCGGCATCGGCGGCTGCATCTGCAGCGGGTTCTGCTGTCGGCGCTGCCTGTACCTCGCCGGCCGCCTTCGCGGCTTCCATGGCTGCGCCTTGTTCCTTCACTATGGCCTGTCTGCCTTCAATCATGGCATCGGCGATCTTAGAGGCCATCAGGCGGATGGCGCGGATCGCGTCGTCGTTGCCCGGGATGATATGGTCGATATTGTCGGGATCGCAATTGGTGTCTACCACGGCCACGACGGGAATGTTCAGCTTGTTCGCTTCCTGGACCGCAATTTGTTCCTTGCGGGGGTCGATGACGAAGAGCATGGACGGCGGCTGCGTCATGGATTTGATGCCGGAGAGAATTTTTTCAAGCTTGGTGCGTTCTTTTTCAAGTCCGGCAACTTCTTTTTTCGTGAGCTTGTCGTAGGTGCCGTCTTCCTTCATTTTTTCGATCTTTTTGAGCCGGTCGATGCTCTTCTTGACGGTGTTGAAGTTGGTGAGCATGCCTCCGAGCCAGCGGTTGGACACATAATACATCCCGCAGCGCTTGGCCTCCTCGGTGATCGAGTCCTGTGCCTGCTTTTTGGTGCCGACGAAGAGGATGTCTTTTCCTTCCGCTGCCGACTTGCGGACAAAATCGTAGGACTCCTTGAAGAGCTTGAGTGTTTTCTGGAGATCAATGATGTAGATCCCGTTCCGCTCGCCGAATATGTACTTCTTCATCTTGGGGTTCCAACGTTTTGCCTGATGGCCGAAGTGAACCCCTGCTTCCAACAACTCCTTCATGGTAATCGTGGACATAATGTCCCTCCCTCTGGTTTTACCGCCGCGCCGATCATCCTCCTTGCAGATCTCCCGTTTTGTGAGAGGCACCCTGCCAGAAGTCCTGACGCGTGTGTAATGTAAGATAGCCTTCTAAAAAGGCGACCCTTAAAATAACACAGAGATGAACGCATTTCAAGGAAAATTTCTCTCTTCCGGTTTTTTCCTGCAACCCTTTGAGGCATAAATTTTTCGCATTTTTAGAACAATTTCCCGAGAATTTTCTCATGCTTGCAAAAACTATTTTGGTATGGATCCTAGTAAAATCAACGCGTTATATTCTGGCACGCTTGATGCAATTTCATTGTCAGACAGAACACAAAAGGAGGAAACTACCATGAAGAGCACTATAGCAAGAAAAACAGCATACATCGGGGCAGGCGCAGGCTTGGTACTGTTTGCACTTTTTGGGCTTCTCCCAGGGAGCCTTTTAGGCGGAGCGGCGGGCATCAACATCGCCGGATGGCTCTTCGGCCTTCCTCTGGATCCCGGGCTCTTGTCCAGGATGATCGTCCTCGCATCCATGCTGGTTGGCATTCTGGTCGCGGGGATCGTGATCGTGACAGCATCGTCGACCGTCGGGTGGCTTTTCGGCAAGGTCCTTGAATCAGGTACTCATGCGAAAGAAGCCGGAGCTGAAAAAAACTTGTCTAAAGCGGAAGAGAGGAGATAGCCATGAAAAACGAGATAGTAAAAGCGGGAATGAAGATTGGTGCGGCGATCGGAGGGCTGGTATTCATCGTATTTGGAATCATGCCGGGGTTCTACTTCGGGAGCTACGGGACCTTGATCCTGCTCCAGAAACTTATGGGCGGCACGGTTGAACCGACGCTCTTCGTGCGTGCGGCGGTTGTGATGGGGATTGTAGTCGGGATTGCCTGCGCAGCGGCGGTGAGTATCGTGGTCGGAGGGCTTTTGGGCACGGCGCTGGGGTTTGTGGTCTCGGCTCCCGCAGCGCTCCGCGAAAAGCAGGCAGCTGCCGAAAAGGTATAAATCCGGAAAAAGAAGCGGAGTGTACTGATAAGAATATTATTATGAACTTGGGAGGCGGAGAAGCGGCACCGCCTCCCGTATTTATGTGAACAGAGCATGTTCAACAGTTCCGAGGCGCTAACTCTTCCCAGCCTGCCCATTCTTATAGCATTAAGCGCTGCACTTTTTAATGATAAATTAAAATTAAGTATATCAATGATGATGTTGCGGCAAGTCCTTGTGCCATCATCTCCCTGATTTACAATATACAATATAATATATTGATTTGAAATGTTTTTTGTGTTTTTCCGCTGCGATAGGACGCGATAAAATTTTATCACCATTCCCTGCACAAAAGGCTTGACAAAACAGGCTAAATTGTTTATATTCACCATTCTTGATAAAAAATACCACAGCAGCGAGGCGGGAATTATGGGAACTTATTCAGCAAAAAAAGAAGATATTCAGAGGAGCTGGCATGTCGTGGATGCGAACGGCAAGACCCTCGGCAGGCTTGCTACGGTGGTTGCATCAGTGCTCAAAGGGAAGACCAAACCGATTTATACAAAACATGTAGATACCGGGGATTTTGTGATCGTGGTGAATGCCGAAAAAATTCATCTGACCGGCAAAAAGCTCGATCAGAAGATCTACTACAGCCATTCGGGATTTCCCGGCGGCCTTAAGTCTATTACCGCAGGAAAGCTGCTGAAGACCAAGCCCGAGGATGTTTTGAAAAAGGCGGTTGAGGGGATGCTTCCGAAGACCCGTTTGGGCAAGCAGATGCTCGGCAAACTCAAAGTGTACGCCGGGGACACACATCCCCACAGCGCACAGCAGCCTGTGGAAATGAAACTCTAAAGAATTGCGGAACAATCCGTTTAGGAGGATTTAATGTCAGCAGCGGTATCAAGATACTATGCAACGGGAAAGCGCAAAAATTCCATCGCCAGGGTTTGGATGATGCCCGGAAGCGGCAAGGTCACCATTAACGACAAACCCATGGACCAGTACTTCGGCAGGGACGTGCTCAAGATGATCATTCGCCAGCCATTCGAGGTCACCGGTACTGTGGACAAATTTGATGTGCTCGTCAGTGTGCTCGGCGGCGGCAACTCCGGCCAGGCGGGAGCCATTCGGCACGGCATATCCAAGGCGCTTCTCGCCGTGGATGCCGAGTCACGCGGCAAATTGCGCAAAGAGGGTCTGTTGACCCGCGACCCCAGGGCCAAAGAGCGTAAGAAGTACGGTCAAAAGGGCGCCCGTGCGCGGTTCCAGTTCTCGAAGAGATAACGGATCATATACCTATCTGTGTTCTCCTGAGTTACAGATCCTGTTGAGTAAAAGGGAAGGTAGAGATGCCTTCCCTTTTCTTTTTGTTTCGGGCATGCCAGTAAATACTAAAGTAAACCAGTCAGCGAATTCATGATATGGGCATCGACAAAGTGAACATAGCCATCGTGGGGTCGAGCGGGTATACCGGCGGCGAACTGTACCGGCTGCTGATCAACCACCCCCGGGCAACGGTGACGGCAGTAACCTCTGAGAAGTCGGCGGGTAAGCCGATCACGTCCATTTTCCCCCACCTTTCCGGGTTAACGGACCTGGTATGTGAACCGCTTGACGCGTCTGCTATTGCAAAGAAAGCCGATTTCGTATTCCTTGCGCTTCCCCATGTGACGGCCCAGGAGGCGGCATTCCAGTTTCATCAACTCGGGAAAAAAGTAGTAGACTTGTCGGCCGACTACCGGCTTGCCGATCCAACGGTCTATGAAACATGGTACGAGCATTGTCACCAGTATCCGGAACTCCTGAAGAGCGCCGTCTACGGCTTGCCCGAACTTCACCGGGAAAAGATCAAAAAGGCCTCGCTTCTTGCGAATCCGGGATGTTATCCAACCAGCGCGATCCTGGCGCTTGCGCCGCTTGTGAAAAAAGGGCTCGCCGATATTGCGAGCATCATCATCGATTCAAAGTCAGGAGTATCCGGCGCAGGACGCAGCCCGTCTTTGGTGTACCACTACCCTGAAGTAAACGAAGGGCTGATGGCATACAAAATCGGAACGCACCGCCACACGCCGGAGATCGAGCAGGAACTGGCTGGGCTGGCAGGCACGCCCGTGACGATTTCCTTTACGCCTCACCTCATTCCCATGAACCGCGGTATCCTTACGACGGCGTATGCTATGCTCGGTTCGCCGACCGATACCGGCCGGCTGCATGCCCTGTACCAAGAGTTCTATCAGAACGAACCATTCGTGCGTGTGCTTGCTTTGGGCCAGTTTCCCAACGTGCGGAATGTGCGGGGCTCGAACTTCTGCGATATCGGGGTCTACGCTGATCCCCGCACCAACAGGGCGGTTGTGGTTTCCGCCATCGACAACCTTGTGAAGGGAGCGTCAGGACAGGCGATCCAGAACATGAACCTGATGATGGGTTTTGACGAAAGGGATGGTCTCAAGGTCGCGGGCATGTTCCCGTGATTCCGGTGTCCAAACTACGGCCAACAGGAGTGGACTCATGAGGATTCTGGATACAAAAAATTTTTCCGTGCCTGGTTACAAGGCATGGGGCATTCACTGCGGGATCAAGAAAACAGACAAGAAAGACCTTGCGATCATTTACTCAGAGCGCGAGGCATCGGTTGCAGGTGTGTTCACGAAAAACCGTGTCAAGGCGGCATGCGTGCAGCTCGATATGGCCCGGGTAAAATCGGGCAAGGGCCAGGCAATCATCGCCAACAGCGGCTGCGCTAATGCGTGCACCGGCAAGCGTGGATTTGCCGATGCCCGGGCAACGGCGGAGCATCTTGCCGGGGAATTCGGCATCAAGCCGGACGCCGTCCTGGTGGCCTCCACCGGCGTTATCGGAGAGTTCCTGCCGATGCCGAAAATCGCGACCGGCATAGCGACCGCATCGGGCCTGCTGTCCGCGACGGGCTGGGAGCAGGCAGCCGAAGCGATTATGACGACGGACATGTATCCCAAGCTCGCGATTGTCCAGGAGGAGATCGGCGGCAAGACGATCACGGTCGGCGGCATGGCCAAGGGATCGGGCATGATTCACCCCGACATGGCGACGATGCTCTGTTTTGTCGTCACCGACGCGGCACTATCCGCACCGCTGCTCAAAAAGGCGCTGCTTGCATCGACGGATCGGTCCTTCAACAATATCACGGTGGACGGCGATACCAGCACGAATGACATGACGCTGTGCATGGCGAACGGCGCCGCAGGGAACAAAAAGATCGCCGCCGGCAGCAAGGACTTCAAAAAGTTCCAGGCATGCCTCGACACGATTATGCAATCGCTCGCCAAGCAGGTCGTGCGCGACGGCGAAGGCGCGACGAAGTTCGTGGAGATCGAGGTACGGAATGCGAAAAGCCCTGTTGAGGCCAAGCGTGCGGCTATGACCGTGGCTAAATCCAGTCTGGTGAAAACCGCGCTCTTCGGCGAAGATGCGAACTGGGGAAGAATCATGGCTGCCCTGGGATATGCCGGTGTGGACCTGGACGAGGGCAGGACGGACATTTACATCGGCAAAATCAAGCTTGTCGAGAAAGGGCTGGGCCAGGGCAAGGCGGCGGAGCGCGACGCGACGCTTGGGCTCAAACAGCGGGACATCCAGATCATCATTGATTTGCACAAAGGAAAGGGAAACGCTATTGTCTGGACCTGCGATATGTCCTACGAATATGTGAAGATCAACGCCGCGTATCGGAGTTGACGATGAACGGAGAAAGCCGGCCTCTTACAGTGCAGCTCTTTTTTCAAAACTGTATGAAAAAGTAGCGATAATTTTTCTTGACTTTCCTGGGGAGAGTTGTTAATTTTACTGATTATGCCGCTTCTCCGGGATACAGAGAGCGGTTCCACTGGTTAAAACGATCTTATCGGATAAAAATGTAGAAAAACTGTTATTACAACATGTTACAGCTGGAGGGGGGTGTAGCGATAGTGTCGAGTATCAGATTACGGGAGAATGAGCCTTTTGAGGCAGCACTCCGAAGATTCAAAAAAAGTATTGAAAAAGAAGGCGTGCTTTCAGAGGTGAAGAAAAGAGAGCATTATGAGAAGCCGAGCGTAAAACGCAAGAAGAAAGCATTGGCTGCCCGCAAAAAAGCCGCCAAAACCGCACGTATCTTCAGGCAGAGTTAAAGAGCCGCGTGGCGTCGGCGTCCTTTTCGGCTATCATGCGTCGCGAACTGTTTTTTGCGTGTACACTTTATGTAAGGAGAGAGGGCGGAATGGAACTACGATCGAGAATCGAAGCTGATACGATAGCTGCCCTCAAGACCGGCGCGAAAGACAAGGTTTCGACGTTACGCATGCTGAGCGCCGCCATGAAGAATAAGCAGATCGACAAGCGGCGGCCGCTCACCGAAGAAGAGGTGGTTGAGACGGTCCGGTCGCTCATTAAGCAGCGAAAAGATTCCGTCGAGCAATTTGCCAAAGGCAACAGGCAGGATTTGGTTGACAAAGAGACCGCCGAGATTGCGGTGCTGGAGGTCTACCTGCCTCAGCAGCTGACGCGGGAAGAGCTTGAAGCCATGGTTCGGGATGTCGTTGCCCAGGCCGGAGCGCAGGGCGCAAAGGACATGGGCAAGGTCATGAAAGCGCTCATTCCCCTCGTGGGCGGCCGCGCGGACGGCAAACTGTTAAGCGAGCTGGTAAAAAATGCCCTGGGATAATGATTTCATTCGAGCAAAAGACATGCCATTTACTCATTAAGACGGACACAGGGGGCCATCAAGACCGAGGCCCCCTGATTTTTTTTAAGAGTTTCTCTTTTGAAGCTGTACGATCATGCTCATCAGTTTCAACTACCAATTCCTGCATCAGAAGAGCAGCTTCAGATGATTGCGCGCTCCGGACGGCTCGAAGGAGCACGGTGAACGCGCTTGCCTGCGGTGCGGTCCATGAATGAACATACTCTGCAGGTCCTCGAATATGACAAGATACTCGGCATCGTTGGCGGTTACACTTTTTCGGAAGCCGGGAGGAGAGCCGTCAGCGCGATGCTGCCCGCAGCGGAGCTTTCCCCGGCTGTTGTCCGCCTGAGAGAAACGAGTGAGTTCCTCGGGATCCTTCAGCAAGGCGAGAGCCCTCCCCTGAACGGGATTCTCGATGTCGCACAGGCGGTTGCAAAACTCGGCGCAGCGGGCATCATGCTTACTCCTGCGGAGCTTCTCAATACGGCGATGACGCTGTCCGTCGGCAGGCGAGTCAAGCAGTTTTTTTTGCGGCAGGACGGCAAGCGCGCAGCGCCGCTCCTGAACGCGAAAGCAGACGCCATCCAGCCGCTCAAGCATATCGAAGACGCCGTGTTTTCGGCGATCGATGAGCGGGCGGAAGTAAAGGATTCCGCCAGCCCGGACCTTCGCAAGATCCGAAAACAGCTGGCGCGGACGCGGGACGAGGTCCTGGGCCGCATGTCCAAGATCCTTCAGGACAGCGGCTTCCAGAAGGTCATCCAGGAGCCGGTGATCACCATCCGCGACGACCGGTATGTGTTGCCGCTCAAGCCCGGCTTCCGTCAAAGCATCAAGGGTGTGGTGCACGGCCAGTCAGGCTCGCGGGCGACGCTCTTCGTGGAACCCTTGGACGTCCTGGAGCAGAACAACCGCCTCGCCGAACTCCGCATGGAGGAGCGCGAGGAAGTTGAACGCATCCTGCGGGAGCTGACAAGCCTTCTGTCGAAAGATGCCGCAGCAATCGAGGCGACGATCGCTGCCCTCGCGGAGATCGACGCCGTATATGCGCGGGCGCGGTTCGGCATGGACTTTAACGGCTCCATCCCGGCGCTGATTGCGGAGCGAAGCATCGAGCTTCGGAATGCCCGGCACCCGCTCCTGGTCTGGAAACAGAAAACCACGGGCAGCGGGGTTGTTGAACCAAATGATTTCAGACTGAGTGGCGAAGAGCGGGCGCTCATCATCAGCGGGCCCAACGCAGGCGGCAAGACGGTGATCCTGAAGACCGTGGGCCTCTTAAGCCTTATGGCGCAGACGGGGCTGCCGGTGACCGCTGACGAAGGGAGCGAGCTCCCATGCTTCGGTTCAGTGTTCGCCGATATCGGCGATGAACAAAGCATAGAGCAGGACCTCAGCACGTTCTCCTCCCATGTGAGCCAGGTTGCCGGGATCCTCCGGAATGCGGACAAAGGCTCCCTAGTCCTGCTGGACGAACTGGGATCGGGCACGGAGCCGGGCGAAGGCGCGGGCCTCGGCGCAGCGGTGCTCGAATCCCTGATCGAGCGCAACTGCGTCACTGTGGCCACGACGCACTACAACGCGCTCAAGCTGTTCGGGTCCCAGACGAGCGGGGCGGCGAATGCCGCCATGGAGTTCGATCCGCAGACGCTCAAGCCGACGTACCGCATTATTCCGGGCCGGCCCGGCAGAAGTTACGGCCTGGACATGGCAGCGAGGCTCGGTGTCCCTGACGAAGTGATCGGCCGGGCGCGCCTGCGGATCGGCGAAGCCGACACGCGGCTCGAGAACCTGCTCAAGGACGTGGAAGAAAGATCCCGCCTGCTTGCTTCGGAGCAACAGGCTCTTGAACAGGACCGTTCGGCGGCAGTTACGGACCGGAACGAAACAGCGTCCCTGCTCGCCGCTGCGCGGGCAGAAGCGCGGACCCTGCGGACGCAAGCGCAGGCGGAATCCCGGGAAGTGCTGTCCGCGCTCAGGCAAAAGCTGCGTGATCTTTCCCGGACCGCGCGGATCGAGCAGGCGGAAGCGAAACAAGCGGGTGCGGAGATCGAGGCGCTTGCGAGAAAGCTCGAACCGGAGGTTCTGCGGCCGGCAGTTCCCCGAACCGGTCTTGCAATTCAGGCGGGGGACACGGTGCGGATAGCGAGGCTGAACAAGACCGGCACCGTGCTTACGGCGCACCGCTCCATGGTCGAACTTGAGGTTGCCGGTAAAACGATCAAACTTGCAGCAGCCGACGTGGTCCCTGCAGTGCCCGCTTCGCGGCAGCGGACGACGATTTCCCAGCCCGGGTGGGGCACTGCTCTCTCCGAGGAAGAAGGCGCTTCGGACCGGCTGAACATCCTTGGTCTTCGCGTGGAAGCGGGATTGGCTGAGGTCGACCGGTTCATCGACCGGGCGGGCATGAGCAATCTCTCGACCGTGACCGTGATCCACGGGCTCGGGACGGGCGCGCTTAAGGCTGCTGTGACGAACTTTCTTAAAAACCATCCGCTTGTCGCGTCCATTCGTCCCGGCGAACCGTCCGAGGGCGGCGCGGGAGTGACGGTAGCGGAGCTGAGGAAATAACATGTTTTCCGATGATATCATAAGCCGCGTCAGGGACAGCGTCGATATCGTTGATTTCATCTCCGGGTATGTGGCCCTCAAGAAGACGGGCAAGAACCACACCGGGCTTTGCCCGTTTCACGCCGAGAAAACTCCGTCCTTCTCCGTGAACCCGGATAAGCAGATCTTTCATTGCTTCGGGTGCGGGGCCGGCGGCGACGTATTCAAGTTTGTTGAGCTGCAGGAGGGGCTGAATTTCCCCGAGGCAGTAAAGAAGTTTGCGGAGCGTTCCGGCATAGCGCTGCCTGCGGACAGCAGGTCGCGGGGAGAGGACAAAAAGAACGTCGAGGAGCGCATGGCGCTCCTAAAGGCCGTGGCCGAGGCGGCGACCTACTATCAGAAAGAACTCGAAGGGCCCGCGGGAAGTACCGCCCGGGCGTACCTGGCCAGGCGCGGCGTAAGCGACGTCACCATAAAAAACTTTCGGCTTGGCTATTCCCGGCCGGAGTGGGACGGCCTGTTCAAACATTTAAAGCAGAAGGGCTACACGCCGGCCCAGCTGGAAAAGGCCGGGCTCGTGGTCAAGCGAAGCGAGGGCGAGGGCCACTACGACCGGTTCCGGGGCAGGATCATGTTCCCGATCGTGGATATTGCCGGGAACAGCATCGCTTTCGGCGGCAGGGTGATGGACGACTCGCTGCCGAAGTATTTGAACTCGTCGGAGACGCCGCTGTACAGCAAGAGCAACACGCTCTACTGTCTGGACGCGGCCAAGGACGCGGGACGCAAGCAGGGATATTTCATCATCGTCGAGGGGTATCTCGATGCGCTTGCCTGCCACCAGTACGGCGTGCGCAATGCGGTCGCGACGCTCGGCACGGCGCTGACCGAAGGGCACTTGCGGCTCATGCGGCGGTTTGCCGACAAGCTCGTCCTGATCTTCGACCCCGATCCCGCGGGCGTCAAAGCCTCGCTCCGGGGGTTCGACCTCTTTGTTGCGAGCGGGATGAAGGTAAACGTGGTCTCGCTTCCGGACAACGACGATCCGGACACGTTCCTGCAGAAGCACGGTCAGGACGCTTTTGCAGCGCGCTTGCGCCAATCGATGAAGTTCATGGACTTTGTGCTGGCCCAGGTGGTGCCCAAGGGCCATGCGGCTTCCATCGATGAAAAAGTCGAGAAGGCGCAGGAGATGCTCGGGTTCATCGCCAGGCTTTCGAGCGGAATCGAGCGGGACTACTACCTGAAAAGAACGGCCGAGGCCCTGGACCTTGATGAAACCGTGCTGAGGCAGGAAATGCCGAAGCAGGCAAAACGTCCGGGATCGGCGGCCGGGGCAATGACACAGGCCCCGTCCCGCGGCCATCGACCCCGGGCCGAGGAGATCCTGGTCCACCTCATGCTCAAGGATGAAACGATTGCGCGGAACCTGCAGTCGCAGATCAAGCCCCAGGATTTTACCGACCCGCTGTTCCGGCGCATGGTCCAGCGGATCTTCGATGTGCTGGCAGCTACCGGTTCGCTTGATTCCCGGGCGCTGATGCAGGACGGAGAAGAGGAGCTGAACGGGCTGCTGTCCCACTACGCAGTGCTCGAGATGGAGTATGACGATCCCGAGAAGCACTGCCAGGACTGCGTAGAGATGATCAAGCAGCAGGACCCGGAGAAGCAGATGAAACAGATCGTGAAGTCGCTCAAGGCGGCAGAGGAAGAGGGCAACGCCGTGGAGTACAAGCGGCTCCTCGAGATCCAGCAGCAGCTGTGCAGGCGGCCGGGTCGCCGCATTCCGGGGCTGTAAAAATAGATACGACAAGACGCGGAGCAGCAAGCGTTTAAGCATTCAAAATCGTGATGGCGTGGAACGCCGCTCACACAAAAGGAGCACCAGAGTATGTCAAAGCGGGGCAAAGCAGGAGATCCTAAAAAACCGGGCGCGGCAGGAAAAGAACGGAGCTACGTTCCCTTCGAAGAAGCGAACGAGACGATACCTCACGAAGACGTTTCCACGGAACAGTTGGACAGCATCATCTCCCTGTTCGGGGACGGCGAAATGGACATGGATATCTCCGATTCGCGGCACGACGGCAAGGCGCGCCAGCCTGCTGAAGACGAACTGGAAGAGGGCGTTGAGTCGGAGGACGTGAGCTTAGACGATGCCGCCGAGGAAGAGGTCGAGGAGGAAGAGGTCGAGGTTGGCGTGGGCAAGACCGACGACCCCGTCCGCCTCTACTTGAAGGAAATGGGCACCGTGCCCCTTCTCTCGAAGGAGGGCGAGGTGGCGATCGCGAAGCGGATCGAGGAAGGCAAGCGCGAGGCGGCCCAGATCCTTTACAGCCTTCCCTTTGCGCTCCAGGACGTGCGCGATCTCGGCGACAAGCTGCGGAAGGGAAAGATCAGCATCAACGAGATCGTGCATGCCGGCGACGACGATTTCGAGGAACTCCAGAGCCAGAACGAGGAGGAACTCCATGCACGGGTGATCAAGCTTATTACCGAGGTCGAGCGCTACAGCAAGGAGCTCAACACGCTGACGAACCACGTCATGAGCAGCCGGTGCACCGAGGCCCGCAAGAAGACCCTCCGGGAGAAGATGCAGACGACGCGGTACGCACTCTTCGGCAAATTGGAGGCGCTGAACATTCACTGCCGACAGACCGATCGGCTGGTCATGAAAGTGCGCGAGATGGTGAGCGAAGTGCTGCTCTCCGAACGCGAAGTCCACGGGCTCGAACGCAAGTCGGGCATGACCATCGTCGAGCTTAAGGACGTTTTCAAGAAGATGCGGCTGGGAGAGCGCGAGCTCAAGAACGCCGCGCGCAGGCTCGAGATGAAGCAGGAAACGCTGCTTGCCATGGAAAAAAACTACCGCAACGCGGTCAAGCGGGCGAAGAAGATCGAAGAGGACTGCGGGGTCTCGGCTGATGAACTGAAAAAGGTGCTCCGGGCCTACGAGCGGGCGGAGGAGCGCGCCAAGTACGCAAAGAGCGAACTGGTGGAAGCGAATCTCCGGCTGGTCGTTTCCATCGCGAAAAAGTATACGAACCGCGGGCTTCAGTTCCTCGACCTCATCCAGGAGGGGAACATCGGCCTCATGAAAGCTGTGGACAAGTTCGAGTGGCAGCGCGGGTACAAATTCAGCACCTATGCCACCTGGTGGATCCGGCAGGCGATCACCCGGGCCATCGCGGACCAGGCGCGCACGATCCGCATCCCGGTGCATATGATCGAGACGATGAACAAGCTTATCCGCACGTCGCGCGGCCTTGTGCAGGACCTGGGCCGCGAACCCACAACCGAAGAAGTCGCCGCGTCCATGAAACTGCCGGTGGAGAAGGTCCGCAAGATCATGAAGATCGCGAAAGAGCCGATTTCGCTCGAAACCCCCATCGGCGAGGAAGAGGACAGCCATCTGGGGGATTTTATCGAGGACAAAAAAGTGGCCTCGCCGCTCGAGTCCGCCATCCGTAAGAACCTCCACCAGCAGGTCCGGCGGGTGCTCAATACGCTCACCGAACGCGAGGAAAAGGTGCTCCGCTGGCGCTTCGGCATCGGCGAGCAGACGGACCACACGCTCGAAGAAGTGGGGCAGGAATTCGACGTTACCCGCGAACGCATCCGCCAGATCGAGGCCAAGGCCCTGCGGAAACTGCGCCACCCCAGCAGGAGCAAGCAGCTCAAGAGTTTTATCGAATAGACGGCGCCGGGCTCGGCGGACAACCTTGACTTTTGCCCCTGCTTGTGTCAATATGTGCGCCGGTCTTACGCGAACATTCAGGGCCCATAGCTCAGTTGGTAGAGCTACCGGCTCATAACCGGTTGGTCCCAGGTTCGAGTCCTGGTGGGCCCACCATTCCCTGAGAGAAGGACAGACCGAGATGTGCGATTGTGCAAAATATCCTGTACCGTATATGGGGATTGCCGGAGGCAAACGCGGCAAGTCTTAAGTTAACAGAATGCGCCGATAGGCGCATTCTTACTTTGGAGGCCTGATGGACCAACAGCTCAACCTGCTTATTCAGCTTCAAGAAATCGACGCGAAGCTCCGCGCCCTCGCTGCACAGAAAAAACGCCTGCCCGAGTTCCTTGCCGGCCTGGAACGAAGACGCGAGGCGAGCAAAACAGACCTCGACAAGGTGAAAGAAGCGCTCCAAACGGCGCAGAAGAACAAGCGGGACCGCGACCAGGACCTGGAGGCCGGGGCCCAGAAGGTCGAAAAGCTCAAGGCGCACTCCGCGGAGATCAAGAACAACAAGGAATACCAGGCCCTGCTCAAGGAAATCGAGGCGGGGGAGCAGGAGAACAAGGCCATCGAGGACAGCATCCTTGGTCTGATGGAAAAGATCGACGCAGCGGCACAGGGAATCACCGCGGCGGAACAGCGCTCCCGCGACGAAGAAGCGGCGCTTGCGGCCGAGCAGAAGCAGCTGGAGGCCGAATTTGCGAAGCTCGATGAAGAGATGGGCGGCATGGAGCAGGCGCGGAAGGAAACCGTCGGGAAGGTCCAGCCCACGGTGCTCGCCCAGTATCAGAAGCTGCTCGTAAGCAAGGCCGGCGGCGTTGCCATTGCCGAGGCGCGCGGAGAAGCCTGCTCCGGGTGTTACATGAGCATCCCGCCCCAGGTGTTCGTGAACGTAAAAAAGAACGAAAAGATCATCACCTGCCCCCACTGCGGCCGCATTCTGTTTTTCAAGGAAGTGATCGCGCCAAAGAACGGTTGACACAACAGCAGGAATGAGCACGGAAGGCAAGGGAATGGAACTTACTATTTTTACCGATGGCGCGTCGCGGAACAATCCCGGGGAAGCAGGCGCCGGCATTTTCGTGCTTCAAGACGGCAAGCCCGTAGAGAAGATCTCGCGCTATCTCGGCACGACGACGAACAACATAGCTGAATACCAGGCCGCGATCATCGGGCTGGAGCACGCCGTGAAACAGGGCGCTGCAAGCGTCAAGCTGAATGCCGATTCCGAGCTTATGGTAAAACAGCTGAACGGACAGTACAAGGTGAAGAATGAAGGGCTCCGGCCGCTTTACCTGAAGGTCAAGGAACTGATTGCCAAGATCGGGCGCGTAGAGGTAAAATACATACCACGGGAGCAGAACAAGGAAGCCGATGCTTTGGCGAATAAGGCGATTGATGAAAAGATAGTAGCAAGTAGCATGTAGTAAGGGGGCTGGCCCCTTTTTTCATGTTCTTTCACAATTCAGAGTGGGTGAGGCGATCGCTCTCCGGCAACGGAGGGAGGAAAGTCCGAGCTCCGCAGGGCAAGGCGGTCCCGAAACGGGACAGGGGGCGACCCCATGGACAGTGCCACAGAAAAGAAGACCGCCCCGTACAGGGGTAAGGGTGAAACGGTGGGGCAAGAGCCCACCAGATTCCCGGGTGACCGGGAATGCTTGGAAAACCCCGCCTGGAGCAAGATCACATAGGGAAGCGCCTCCCGAGCAATCGGGAGTACGGACGGCCCGTCCCAGACTTCCGGGTAGATCGCTCGTGCTGTTGGGCAACCAACGGCCCAGATAAATGATCACCACTTCCGGGCAACCGGGAGCACAGAACTCGGCTTACGGCCCGCTCTGATTTTTTTATCACTCAAAATCCCACGCTGATTATTCGGCATGGGATTTTTTGTTGATCCGGGGTCCCCCCTTTTGCCGCTTCTTTCCCCATTTCTCCTTACTGGTTTGTATTCGTAACTTTACAATCAAGCTTCCTTCAAAGGCCGGTTTCGTTGTATAATCATAACGCATCGTTTGGACGTGAACCCGCCCGCATTGCGAGGAAATAAAATGAAGAACAGAATTGCTTCTTCAGCATTGATGGTTCTCCTGGCAATAGTCTCTGGTTGTACGGCACGCACTGCCTATGACAGCCTCCGCCTGCATCAGGAGATGGAGTGCCAAAAGATGCAGGGCGCAGAACGGGACGAGTGTCTGAGAAGGTCCGACATGAGCTATGATGAGTATCAACAACAGCTGAATAAGCAAAAACAGGACAAGATGGAGAGAGAATCAAGGCCGTGACGATCATGAAAAAAGAGAACCATTCCGCACCTGTCCTCAAGCCGGCCTTGCTGCTGTTTCTCATCGTTACCCTGGCGGGATGCAGTCTGCTCAGGTCGGGCGTGGCATCCCTGAAATCCACTGCTGATTTCCGCCCTCTTGAGGCTGACATCCGTATTTCATCAATGCAATGTCCAGGCAGAGGTCGGCTGCAGGATATTTTACGGAAAGACGCACAGCGCAAATTTTGCAATACCCCCAAAATACCCTTGCCGGGGGATTTTATTATTTATCAATCATAGTATACTTTGGTAAAACCGGATACTGAATGGAAACAAGAAAGGATCAATAATGAACCGTATTCAATTTATTCAGCACAATGGGAAAAAGATACTGCATCTCGACTTTACCCATGCGAAAGCCGCGGAAGTGGTCCAGCTTGTCCGCGAGGCACAACCCGTGATTGCGGCGCAGTCGCCGAAATCGCTTCGCACACTTACGGATGTTACCGATATGTCCTTCAACACCGAAGCAGCGGAGGCCTTGAAGCAGTTTACGAGCCACAACAAGCCCTATGTAACGGCAGCCGCCGTCGTCGGCATCACCGGTCTCAAGCAGATCATTTACAACGCGGTCTTGAAATTCTCAGGCAGGAACCTCGTGGCATTCGATTCCGTTGACAAGGCGAAAGACTGGCTGGCGACGCAGTAATTTTGAGGCCGGTAATTTTCTCCTCTGCACGTCGGGCCCCTAACTCGAAACTCCGAACTGACTCACCCCGACACGCGTACCGCCTTTCCCTTCCGCATTTCAAATATCGGACGGGATCAGCTCCACACCTGGGGTTCCAAACTCTGAACTCTGTACTTTTTTATTTTTTCCCCTTGCCCGTCCCGTCAAAATAGGGTACGCTTGTATTGAGAACAGGGGGTAACAAATGCCAAATAAAACAGCAACGATAGAGTGTCCGGAGTGCAGCGGTAAAGGGACCATAACGTGTCCAGTCTGCCATGGGCAGGGAAGGCAATCAAGTACCAATGCGTCACAGCGTCCTTGTCCGAATTGTCACGGAAAGGGAAAAAGTGTCTGTCCTGTGTGTCGGGGCGCTAAAAAAGTAACCGGAGAAAAATAAAAATTTCGGAGCACGTTGCGCACGCTCTGTACAGCTTTGTCTTTACTCTGAACCTGCCCCTGTTGCCCCGCTCTTTTTTGAATCAGGAAGGCGAAACATGACGCAGCAGAACAAACACCGGCTTGTTGTGGTTCTGTCGATCATACCAGGCCTGCTCACCATCAAAGAAGGCGGGAGCGTCCTGTTCGGTCTCTCAACCCCTTCCTACCACGTTCTTCCCTGGCTCGTCGCGTACAACATCGTCCTGGGTTTCGTTTCGCTCATTGCCGGGACCGGCATCTGGATGCAGCGGACCTGGGGCAGCATTCTTGCCGCATTCATCCTGCTGTGCCACAGCCTCGTTTTTCTGATTGTCTTCTTCCTGTTCATGTTCAGGGAACCGGTCGCCTCGATCAGCGTCCTGGCCATGCTGGTCAGGACAGCGCTCTGGGCCGTCATATATCTGTTGTTGAGATGGGCGGGAAACGAGAAATCCGGGAAAGCATAGGCGCAGAGAGCGATTAATGCAAATGGATGAGGTGCAGGACTGCCCTTGAGGGGATTCGAGAGCAGTGATGTAAAGCGCAACTGCGAGCAGATTTATGAGGGGGCTTTTTTTAGCAGAATGAAGTTCACGCGGCAACCGCAGACGTTCTGAGTGGAGCCCCCTCCGGCAGGAGCCGGGGGATCGCAAGTCGCGGGATTCATAACGGAGGGAACGACATGGAAGGCAAGCGCGTAAAAGACAGCAGTGTCACCATGGCCCAGATGATGATCCCCCAGGACGCGAACCCGTCGGGAAACGTACACGGCGGCGTTGTCGTCAAGATCATAGACGAAGCCGCGGGCGTTGTAGCGGCCCGGCACGCGCGGAGCAACGTTGTCACCGCTTCCATCGACCGGATGGACTTCCATAATCCCGTGTTCGTCGGGGATGTTCTCTTCTTCAAGACGAGTTTGAATCTTGTGGGCCGGACTTCCATGGAGATCGGCGTCCGCGTGGAGGCGGAGAACCTCGTCACCGGGGACGTGCGCCACGCCGCGTCCGCGTACCTCACCTATGTTGCGCTCGACCGGAACGGCAAACCGCGGGAAGTGCCCCCGCTCATCCTGGAAACCGAAGACGATCGCCGCAGGAACCGTGAGGCTGTTTCGCGGAGACAGATCCGGCTCGCCGAAAAGAAGCGCGAAGCCGGGCGATAGAAAGCTTCTTCGGGTGTCGCCTCTTATTTTGATATTATTCTCTTCGTGTGCAACCGTCCCTGCACGTGCCGCCCCCTTCGCAGAGAAAACGCCGGTGTTTCCCATTGCCTCAACGACCCTCCGTTTCTTTGTTGTTTGACTTTTGAACAGGCATCTGGTATTTTCCATGTCCGAGCCGCATCAATACCAAGACCTGCTGAAAGAAAGAAGTTATGACAATGAATCAAAACCGCATCGTGTTTACCCGTTTCCAGAGTGATGGCAAGGAAATGTTCAATGATATCTATTCCATTGATCCTGACGGACGGAAGGAGACGAGGCTCACGATGAATCCCGGGCCAAAGGGAGAATACGCGGACAATGCCGCTCCCCGCTACAACAAGGCCAAGACCATGCTGGCATTCGTCAGCACAAAGAACAACCCGAACAAGAAGTTCAATATTTTCTTCCTGGACCTCGCTACCAGGAAGACCGCGCAGATCACGACGGGCAACCTCGACATCACGAGCGTTGATTGGGCGCCCGACGACAGCCGGCTTGTCTTTTCCTGCAAAGATGAAAGCGGGCTTCAGCAGGTCCATGTCGTGAGTATGGACGGAACGGGATTTACAAAGCTGACCGAAGGCCCGGCCGAGCATACGACCCCGATGTGGTCGCCCCGGGGAGATCTGATCACGTTCGTAGAGCTCCTGCCGGGGGGCAAAGCGTCCCATGTCTGGGTCATGGATCCTCAGGGCAGAAACCGGGTGAAACTGACGAGTGACGAAACCGAGCATGCCAACCCGTCCTGGTCGCCGGACGGATCCTGGGTCGTTTTTCGCTGCGACGAACCCGCGCCGCACCTTCGCAGGATCAATGTCGATACCAGGGAACTCGTTCTGTTCGAACCGCCGGCACGAGGCGTTGACTCCTCTCCCATATGGTCGGGAACAGAGATCGTATTTTCGAGCAACTGTGATTGGGAAGATGCGGACTCCGTATTCAATCTGTACAAGATGTCCTACACCGGCGGGAATTTACAGCGGATAACGACGAATCAAACCTTCGAGTATTGCGGAGACTGGTAGTGTAGAAGCGATCTCGGATGGTCCAAAAAATCTCCTTCAGAAGCGAGCGCAGCATCAGCGCAGCTCCGCACGACTAAAGAGCAAGATTGAAGATGCGGCCCTATGGGGGTCTTCGGGGCGTTCTCCGATTTATATTCAAGAAGATAGGTAAGCTTTACAGTCAGGGGAAAGGAATGGCAGTGCCGTTATGGGGATAGATGATAGAGACTGGTACCGGGAAAAGCAGATCGATTGGGATCGGGGAGGGTTAAAAGAGAGAAATGCAAAACGCCGCCGCTTTCCCAAATACATCTGGTGGATCCTCGCGGTTATTCTCTTGATAGTTGCCGCTGCCCTGTTCCGAACGGTCCGCTTCACTGTTTATTAAACGTCACATTCGCGAAGTAACTCTCGGCCGACGTCCCGGTGTGCTGGGAATTTATCTGAAGCCGCATCCCGGACACCGCAGGCGGTTCCTCGCCAAAGAGCTTCTTGTAATCCTCGTATACATTCCGGGTCTCGGTGATCCACTTTTCCGTCTCAGCCGGACCGGACCGCACGACCACCACCTTGACGTGCATGAAGGGGACCGGCGACGTGTCCTCCATAAGACCCTGCGGTGCGCTCGTGTCCCAGATGTACACGATGGACTTGGTCTTGGTGAATGCGACGAAGAGCTGGGCAGCCTGGTCGTCGGTTTTTGATTTTCTGAAATCGCCTCCCTGCGGCAGTTTCGTGATCTTCCATTTCCAGGTGAGGACCGGGTACTGCCTGAGATCGACGTGCGCTTCCTTCTGCAGGGAAAAGGAGGTGTTTGCACTCCGCAGGCGCAGGGCGGCGCCGCTGTCGTCCTTGACGACAGCGAAGTCCGCTTTACCGGATTTTTCCTTGACCTCCCATCCGGCAGGTACGCCGGAGGCATTGACCGCGGACGAGAAGTCCGCGATCACCAACTGGTCTGCGGCCCAGACGGGGGCGGAACACATCAGGACAGCCGCCAACATGCCCTTCCACTTTAACGCCAAAGATGACATAATCTCTTCCTCAGAAAAAAAGACCTGGAATCTTTAGGGTCTTGCGGCATGACAAAGCATCTTTAAGAAAGTTTATCTTCTGGAAGCAACGGCCCTGCTCCCGTTGTTCCATGAGAGAAATATAGCATACTTTTTTGCCAACCTCCGGCATTATCTTCGCAAAGCAATCTCGACTTTATAAACAGGCGATGGAAAGAAGCTTTGACATATTCCTGCCTGGAGGGGTAAAATGCCATGTGCAATAGAGGAGCAGAGAATGGCTGCAGGTTACCAAAAAATTGTTGATCCAGGCGGGCCGGGGATGGACAAAAAAACCGCAGAAAAAACGGCAAAGACAGGCGAAGACGACGCCTGCAGGTGCAAGGAAACCGCGCAAATGACGCCTCGTGAACTTCTGAAGCTCATGATGAGCGACCTGGCTTTCTGGAAAAAAAACAAAAAGGAATGATCGCGGGATCGCGTTGCGATTTTCAATGCTAAATTAGTGAAGCAGTTCTGAACGGAGAAATGACGAATGGGTGAAACACAGGTATTCCAGCCCCTCACGAGGGAAGATAAGATAACCGTTCTACTCTACCGCATCGGCATCGTGCTGTCCGCCATCATCATCAGCGCTCTGGCGATTCTCGTGACAACGGCTTCAGCTTCCGCCGCAGCAGGCGTCAGCCTGGCCACGGACATTCTTGCCTATTGCCTCTATATATCGGTCGGCATGAGCGTATTCTTTATTCATCTGTATGTAGGCGTTTTCAAAAGATACCTGAAAAACCTGTACTTCATCAGTCTCGGCTGTCTTGCCGTGCTGCTCTTCATCGGAA
>JAJXTW010000215.1 GCA_021783455.1 Nitrospirota bacterium
CCCGGTTGTCCACTTCCCGGATGGGCGTGATCTCGGCGGCCGTGCCGGAAAAGAACGCTTCGTCGGCAATATACAATTCGTCGCGGGTGAACCGCTCTTCCACGACCCGCATACCGCGTTCAGCGGCGAGCTGCATGATCGTTTCCCGCGTGATGCCTTCCAGGATCGAGGTGAGCGGCGGGGTCTTGATCACGCCCTTGCGCACCATAAAAATATTTTCGCCGCTGCCTTCCGCCACGTAGCCGTCGGTATCGAGCAGCACGGCTTCGTCATATCCGTCCTTCAACGCCTCGCGCTTTGCAAGCAGCGAGTTTGCGTAGTTCGCCGTGGTCTTTGAGCGGACCATGGTCGCATTCACATGAGGGCGGCTGTATGAGGATATTTTCACGCGGATGCCGTTCTGCATCCCCTCTTCACCCAGGTAGCTGCCCCAGGGCCAGACGGCGATCGAAACCTCTATCGGATTATCCTTGGGAAAGACCCCCATGGCCCCGTACCCGATATATGCCAGCGGCCTGATGTAGCAGGCATCGATCTTGTTTCTGCGGATCGTTTCGAGGACGCCTTCGGTCACGGCCTCGCGGGTGAAGGGCATCTCCATCTGCAGGATATGGGCCGAGTCGAAAAAGCGGTCAACGTGCTCGCGCAAACGGAACACCGCGGGTCCGCCGTCGGTCTTGTAACAGCGGATGCCCTCGAAGACCCCGGTCCCGTAATGGAGTGAATGCGTCAGAACATGCACCTTCGCATCGTCCCATTTGACGAGGGAACCGTTCATCCATATCGTTTCCGTGGCCTGAAGCATAGGCGTAATTTATAACAGCCTGAGTCTGAATTGTCAATCGTTTTTTTACTTCTAAGGTTCCCGGCATGCGAAAAAGCGTTTGTAATCACCGATGAAACTTATGGCTGCAGCAACGTTATAATCGGGCATTTCGCAGCCGTATCGGCAATTTCTGCTTGCGCCTGTTGCAATGCCTTTCTGCCGGTCATTCCCCACAAAAAAACCCCCTCCCGTTCGGGGGAGAGGGCATTCTGTATAAGGAGGATGCACGTTCCTGTTCATCGGTTATTTCCACCGTGATACCGCCGCAGAAAGTCCGTACGTGCCCGGCCTTAAGCGGGCTTAAATGATCCCCCGTTGCCGCGCCTTGATAATAGCATCGTTTCTGTCTTTTGCCTGGAGTTTTTCGTAGATATTCTTGATATGAGTGTGGACGGTGTGGGTGCTGATGCTTAAGCGTTCGCCGATCTCTTTGTACGTCAGCCCCTCCTCCACGCGCTTGACGACCTCTTTTTCCCGCTGGGTCAGGAGATACTGCTCGCTGAGGGCGTCGTCCTGGAATTCGTGGATGATTTTTCGGGCTATTTTCGGGCTCATGGGCGCCCCGCCCTTATAGAGAGCGTGAATGGATTCTATGACTTCCCGCGGACTGCTGCCCTTCAGAATATACCCCGATGCGCCCGCCTTGATGGCGGAAAAAACCATTTCCCGGTCTTCAAAAACCGTGTGGGCCATGATCTCAAGCGACGGCATTTCTTCCTTCGCTTTTTTTATCAGCTCCACGCCGGACATGCCGGGCAGGCCGAGGTCGGTCAGCATTACCTCGGGCTTGGCGTTTTTGAGGCCCTTGAGCGCGTCTTCAGCGGACCGGAAGGAACCGGCAACGGACAACCCCTCCTCGCCGTTCAGAAGCAGCGTAAGATTTTCAAGCAGGAGGGGATCATCTTCAATAATGACAAGTCTCATGGTCACACCTTAACACAAATCCTCTTATTATTCCATACCCCGCGCGGGGTATTTTATGGGTAGAGGCAAGGACAACCTTACGGCGGTCCCCTGGTGGGAATCTACGACCAGGCTCCCCCGGAGCCGCCCGGCCCGCCGCTGCATGTTCGACAAACCTCTGCCCCTGGTCTTTGCCCCATCGCATTTGCATCCGACACCGTCGTCCTGCACCGTAAGCCGGAGCTGGTGCTCGGTTACCTGCAAGGTCACCGCCACCGTACCGGCTTTCGAGTGCTTGATGACATTCGTCAGCGCCTCTTTATAGATTTTGATCAGATTGATCCAGAGAAAGCTGCCGGGCTGCTCCAGGCCGTCGCTCACCGAGGTCACAACCGAAAGCGCCATATGGTGTTGATCGAGCATCTTCGCCCCCTGGTTCCGGAGCTCCGCGACCATGGTGGGCCAGCTGAGCTCCCTGCTGTCGAGGCTCTGCATAAAGCTGCGGATCTCGGTGATCCCTTCCCGGGAAAGCCGCGATATGGTGGCGAGGGTGCCCTTGATGCTTTCCACGTCCGACGCCTTCTGTCCCAGCTCCGAGAGAATGCTCACGTTGGTCGTGATCCCGCCGATGCCGTCATGAAGGTCCATGAGAATCTCTTCTTTTTCCAGAATGTGTCTTTTTTCTTCCGCGATCCGCTCTTCAAAGAGCTTCACTTTTTCCTCTTCAACATGTTTCCGGTCGGTCACGTCGAACAGCGTTGCGATGATGGCCGGACTTCCCTCATACTCGATGACGCCGGCGGTCGTGTTCACCCACCGCGCGTCGCCCTGCTTCGTCAGGACCTTGAACTCGTACTCCGTCGGCTCTGCGGCCCCGTGCATCCGGGCCCGTCCCCGCTCCCGCACCAGGTCCCGGTAATCGGGATGGACGATCTCCCAGAATTCCATGCTCAGGAATTCCTGGTGCGTGTAGCCCGTCATCCTCTGGACCGTAGTGTTGGTATACAGCAGCCGTTCCCCGCGATGGATGACGATCCCCGCGGTCGTCGTCTCTGCCAGGGTCCGGAACCGGGCCTCGCTCTCCCGGAGGGACTGCGTGGCCCGCTGCAGCTGCTGATAGTAACGCTCGCGTTCCTCACGGGTGCGCTTCAAATCGGTGATATCGCGCATGACCGCGGCGCGCGCGATCGGCTTCCCGGTATTTTGGTTCGTCACATCGAAAATATACATATCCACGGGGATGGCTGCGCCGGTCTTGAAGTGCCTGATCCTGAACTCGCCCCGCCAGTCCTTGCTCAGCCGGTGCTCCCCGTGCGCGGGAAGGTCTTCCGGCAGGAAATAGTCGGCCACGACGGTTTTCTTTACGTCGATCTCCGGGTCAAGGCCTACCAGCCGTCGCCCGGCGCTGTTCACGAAGATGACGCTCCCGTCGATGGTGGTCATAGCGATGAAGTCCGAACTGTTTTCGACCAGCAGGGCCATCTGGGCCCGCTCCTCCTCGGCCTGCTTGCGCGCGGTAATGTCGATGAGCGTTCCGATGACCGCCGGCTTCCCGTCATACTCCGTAATGCCGCCGGTCATGAGGACCCACCGTTCCTCGCGGTTCTTCCGCACCAGTTTGAATTCATACTGCGGAGGCACGTCGCTGTCGCCCTTCAACCGCTCCTGCGCCCGCGTCTTTACCAATTCAATGTAGTCGGGATGCACGAGACTCATAAAATGCATGGTGAGATACTCGTCCACGGTATATCCGCCGATCACTTCCGCTGCCCGGTTTGCATACAGAAAGTTTCCGCCCTGGTGGATGAAAATCGCCATCGCGGCAGTCTCCGCCAGGGTGCGGAACTTTTCCTCGCTCTCGCGCAGCGACTTGATGGCTTTTTCCACCGTGGCGTGCATCTGTGCTTTTTCGACAAAGTGCCGTTCTTTTTCCACGGCCTGCATTGTTCTGTGCTGGAAAAAATCTTTCCGTGCGTACAGCTCGCGCTGATAGCTCGAGAACATGCCGATGAGGTTTGCGGCGATATAGAAGAAGTTATCAGTCAGGAGGTCCTGGAGCGGCGTGTGATTGACCCAGATGGCGCAGACCTCGTAAATGCCGACGATGGTCCAGCATGCAATCGTCGTGTAGTAGAACCGCAGCTTGCTGAACGTGTGGGAATACATGATGACGAGCAGCAGCCCCGCAAAGTGCAGATAGTGCAGCGGCGAACTCACGATGCTGATCAGCGCGATAATCCCGGCGCCCGCTGTCAGGACGAGAAGGAAAACTGTCTGTTGCATGTACTTTTTGAAATGGGGAGAGAGGGAAAACAGGAGTACGGTGATGCACGTGGGCAGGATGACGGCATACCGGATGAACCAGGCTTTATACTTGACCTCGGGAGTGATCCAGGCATCGAGGATGCCGAACAGCGCGTAGATCAGCGCGCCCAGGACAATACCGAACCGAAGCTGGTTGAGAGATTTTTTAAAATAGTCCTCTCGAAAATCCCGTTCCAGTTCGTCCGGAAACCGCAGGCGGAGCTTGTCTATCGGTGCCACTTCCATGGTCGACCCCTTGGCCTTCCCCCCCTGTCGGCTATGATGGAGAGAAAGAACTTGGTGTATTGTAGGAGAGTGCACCGGAGCAGTCAAGTGAATATTCAGGCCGTGAATATTCAGAATTGCGGAACTTCTCCCTTTTTTTCACATGGCCTTAGTCCTGTTCGATAGGATAACCTGCGCCTTTCGATTGACACGGTGTCGCTCCGGCGCTAAACTTAAGTTGTATTGACCAATCCCAGGAGGCCTCTATGCAAATTAAAACGATTTTGTTCCCGACTGATTTCTCGAATGGCGCACGGGCGGCAATGGATCACGCCATTTCGCTGGCCAAGGATTACCAGGCAAAGCTCATCTTGCTGTATGTGATCCAGGACATCAGCGTCGCCGAGTGGTATATCCCTTCTTCATTGTCCGCCGCCGACCTGGTGGAAGACATGCAGAAGAGCGCGCAGAATGAAATGGATAAATGGGGAGAAGAGGTCGCACCGAAGGTCAAAAACGTGGAGAAAATGGTCGTTCGCGGCGTTCCTTTTGTCGAGATCATCAGGACGGCAAAGGAGAAGAACGCGGACCTGATCGTCATCGGCACCCACGGCAGGACAGGCATCGACCACATGCTCTTCGGCAGCACCGCGGAGAAGGTGGTCCGGAAGGCGGCCTGCCCGGTTTTGACGGTGCGAATTGCGGGTAAGGAATTTAAGATGCCGTAGGTGAATCGTGAATCGGTGAGTGGGAGACGGGGAGAACCGGCAAAAAAAACAGGGAAGCAGACTGGCTCGTCACCTCTTCTCTGCGTCCCCGTTTCTCCGCTTCATTTTTTGCAGCCTGCTATTGTCCCAAAAGCGTCGTGAAGGTATCGTGGTGTCCCTCTTCCTCGGAGAGAATTTCTTCGAACAGAAGTCTCGTGGTCTCATCCCCTTC
>JAJXTW010000216.1 GCA_021783455.1 Nitrospirota bacterium
AATTTTGGTCCGAATTTCTGAGGGTCCGGTTCATAGTCGGTTACTCATAGGAAATGAACATCCTGTTAAAATCAAACAATAACACTTACTGCTGATGGTTTGCCGCGAATCATATTGCCATACAATCTTCTGATAAAATACGATTCCGGACAAGCCGGAATGACCGTCTTTCGAAGATTTTTGACTTTTTACAAAACCATAATAAAGACCAGTCTTTTGTAACGCCGGCCGACCTGCTGATTACGAATCAGCTGCTTTGAGTTGAGGGGGGCTAACCTTACGCGCTCGCATGCTCGCTTCACGAAAGGGCCAGCCCTCTCGTGAGCTCTCCCTAAGCATGAAGGAAATCCTTTCCCTCAAACTCCCTTTGGTTCGATCCCCCTCAATAAACAAAAGAAAAGGGCTGACCTTTCGGTCAACCCATTTATTGTCTTGGTGGAGCTGAGGGGGATCGAACCCCTGACCCCAAGACTGCCAGCCTTGTGCTCTCCCAGCTGAGCTACAGCCCCATTTGTCTGCTTGTAAGTGCGATAATTTAACATCACGAACAGTTGTTGTCAAGAAAAAAGACGGCAAATGAATGCGGCAATCCTATATTGACAGCATGATTGTGTTCGGTTACACTCGTCGCATGAAAAGGCTTCTCATTCTTATTCTTTTGTGCAGTTGTCCGCTCATATCTGAAGGCCACCCCGGGAAAACAGACCGGTATGGGGGGCACAAATGCTTGCGGGGATGCGAAGAGTGGGGGCTGTTTTACGAGGAATATCATTTTCATGACAAGGATGGAAACCCGATACGGGTAAAGAAGTCCAAACAAGTGAAAGAGTCGGAGGTCCCTGCCGTAGTCGATCCGGAGAGCAGGTCTTTGGGAACTTATGCGCAGCCGACGGTTACGCCAAAAACGGAAGTCGTAACGACGTATCGATACGTCACCACTGTTTACGAAGAGAACCTGATTACGTCGAATCCCCTCTTATTTGTCCTTGCAATACTGCTGCTTCTGCTGCTCATCCTCAGGATGAACCGGAAAAGGGAAGAAGGCTGAGAAGCAAGCCTCAGTGCACCGAGCAGGAGATGCACGGATCATAGGACCGGACAAGCATCTGGGCCAGGAGTTCGATGTCCCGGTCCTGCTTCCCCTGTGATGCATACTGTTCTGCCAGTTTCTTCAGATCGTGCTGGATGTTGGCGTGGTTCTGGCTCGTGGGGATCACGCAGTCGCAGTGCGTGATCCTGCCTTCGTTGTCGAATTCATAGCTGTGATACAGTATCCCCCGGGGCACTTCCACGGCCCCGACGCCGATACCGCTTTTGGGAGAAACCGGCTGGCGCGGCTCCTGCCAGGTGGAGCCGGTGAGCTCATCGATCAGCGTGATAGACTCCCTGGCCACATGCACGCACTCCACAAGCTGGGCGATATTGTTCATATAGGGGTTGTGGTTCATTGGTTTGAGCCCGAAGCTTGCGGCTATTTCTTTTGCGGCTGGATGCAGAAAGTCGAAGTTATTGTTCACCCGGGCGAGCGCTCCCACGGCAAAGGATGCGCGCGACAGGCGGCTCCATTTTGACGTCGACTGCTCAACAGTGTATTCATTGGTCATCAACCGGTATTCGTGCTCCCTCCTCGTGACGCCGTCAGTCGATGCCAGGTCCCCTCCGATAAAGGGATAACTCTTGTCGCCTTTGAGCGATACGAACTCGGTCTCGCGCGTGAAGTCGGGGACCGCGAAGGTCCGGAACAGTTCTACGGTCCGCAGGAGGTCGTCCGTAGCGTCCTTCAGGCGCGTTCTGAACTGCACCAGCTCCTTTTTCTCCGGCACCATGGTAAAGCCGCCTACAACGGTCCTCGTAGGGTGCATTCGCCGTCCGCCGATGCAGTCGCAGACGTCATTGGCGAGCTGTTTCATTTGCGCAGCGCGCGCTACGACGTCGGGATGAGAACCGATGAGCGGAAAAACGCTGCCCACGTTCAAAAAGTCGGGGACCGCAAGAAAATAAAGATGGAGTATGTGGCTCTGGAGGGTTTCCATGTGCTTCAGCAGGAGGCGGAGTTTTCGGGTCTGTTCCGTCGGAACGATGCCGAAGGCGTTCTCGATTGCACGGATGCTCGCCAGCGTATGGCCGATGGAGCAGATGCCGCAGATCCTGCCGCTGATCCAGGGAGCGTTCTCCCATTTTTTGCCGACGAGCATGGCCTCGAAGAAGCGCGGCGTTTCCACGACTTCCCAGCGGGCCTCTTCCAGTTTCCCGTCCCGGATGACGATCTTGATGTTGCCGTGGCCTTCGACCCGGGTGATGTGGTGGATATCAATGGTGCGGGTTGTTTTCATAAATAGTTGAGTCCATTTTTTCTCGCAAAGCCCGCTAAGTTCGCAAAGAAAGGCGTAAAACGGCTTTTTTTGGTTTAAAACCTTTGCGCCCTTTGCGTGCTTTGCGAGAGATAGGTTTATTACTTTGCCGTAATGCTCTTCCTCAGTACGTCCGCATGTTTTGCGAACCCACCGAAGCACTCAAGCCGGTCGAGCATCGTCTCTTCGGAAAACCCGTTCTTCTTCATGATTTCCTTCATCTGCTCCACATTGGCGTCCTCGGCAGGACCGCGGCACCCCCAGCAGCCCATACGGCTGTTCGGGCACCAGGAGTCGCAACCGCCGCGGGTGATGGGACCGAGGCACGGTTCGCCGATGTCGAAAAGGCAGGTGTTCTTGTTGGCCTTGCATTCCATGCAGACCGGATACTTGGGAAGGACGACGGACTTGCCGAGCACGACGTTCGTCACGATCTTTTCCACTTCTTCTTTTTTCACCGGGCAGCCGAAGATCCGGAGATCGACGGGGACGAACGCTTCGAGCGGCTGAGCCTGATCGTTCGATTCGACGACATGGGTGCCGTAGACCTGTTTTTTCACCCAAGCGGGGTCCTGGAACCGGTTCTTCAGCTGGTTCACGCCGCCGAAGCAGGCGCAGGAGCCGAGGGCGACGAGCACCTTTGCGATGCTCCGGATTTTCCTGAGGCGCTCCACCTCGTCGGCGCGGGTGACGCTTCCTTCGACAAAGGCGATCTGGTAATCGTCGGCTTGTTCGGTCATGGCCTCGCGGAAGGCGACGATTTCCACGAGCGAAAGAAAATCGAGCAGCGTGGCTTCGTTGTTGACCATCTGGAGCTGGCAGCCTTCGCAGGACGACAGTTCGAAGAACGCGACCTTCGGCCGGGCTACGGGAATGCCGAGGTACGTGCTGACTTTGTTTGAAGTCGATTGCATGATAACTCCCATTTCTCACACAGAGCCACGAAGCCGCAAAGAAACATTGGATGCTATCTTTAAATCATACAGCCGATTTTATTTCTTGTTGTTCTTCGCGTCTCCGCGTGAGTAACCGATTCGTGCAAAAAATCAGATTGCCTCTTTCAAATTCATCACCGTCCAGTAGTCGAAGACCGGACCTTTGAGACAGGTGTAGGTGGAACCCACGTTGCAGCGGCAGCATTTTCCCATGCCGCAGTGCATGCGGCGTTCGAGAGACACGAACATCTTCTGCATGGGCACGCCCCGCTCCGACAGCTCGCCGCACACGAACTTGAACATGACCGGAGGGCCGCAGACGATCGCATAGGTATTGTCGATGAAGGAGTCGTCCCTGCTGTTGATGATTTCCTCCAGCACCTTGGTGATAAGCCCGACCGGGCCGGTCCAGGACGGGTCTGCTTTCTCCATGATGATGTGGAGATTGATGTCGTCCTTTTTCCACATGTCGTACTGGAATTTAAACAACAGCCGCGAAGGATCCTTGGCGCCGTACACGATATCGACGTGGTCGAACTTGCTCCGGTGCTCCTGCACGTGGGCGATGGGAGAGCGCAGGGGCGCAAGCCCCAGGCCGCCGGCAATGAGCAGGATATGTCCGTTGTGCATGCGTTCCATCGGGAAATTCGTGCCAAAGGGGCCGCGGAGGCCGACATGCATGCCGCGTCGGGCACGGCTGAGAAACGCGGTGAGGTTGCCCGCGGTCCGGATGCAGAGCTCGATGTCCTCATGATTGTTCGGCGAGGAGGAAATGGAGAACGGCGCTTCACCGACCCCCGGCACTTCCAGCATGATGAACTGGCCGGGATGGAAGGAAAAGTGTTTGCGGTCGTCATGATCGATGATCCGGATGCGATAGAGGTTCTCGTAATCCGTAAGCCGGTAGATGCTCGTTATCTCGGCTTTGTAAGTGTATTCGAAGCTGCCGAGGTCCGTTTTGCGCTGCCATTTCCGGGCCGGGATCACCTCATGGAAGGGAAGGCGATGATCCATGTCACTGCTCCTCTCCCCGCACGCTGGCGATGACCTCAGGCACCGTAATGCCGGCAAGGCAGGCCTCGCCGCACCGGCCGCAGCCGACGCAGAGCGATTCCTCGAAGGCTTCAACGAAGCCGCGGTGTTTGTGGTAGTAGCGGTATTTGAGGCGGGTCGACCGTTCGGGCCGGAAATTGTGGCCGCCGGCGACCTCGGCAAAGTCGATGACATTGCAGGAGTAGAGCGTTTTGCTCTTTCGCGCCCCTCTGAGATCTACGTTCACGGTTTCCTCGACCCCGTAACAGTAGCAGGTGGGACAGACGTTTGCGCAGGTCCCGCACCCGAGGCATTTATCTCCCCATTCCTTCCAGACAGGGGATTGGAATTCCATATCGAGGATCTTGGCGAGGTCCGACGTATCGATGTGTGCCGTAAATTTCCTGTTCCTCTCGGCAGTGACCTTCATGTACCGGACGTGGTCCTTTTCTTCCGGCTCGGAAGTTTTCACGGTCTTCAGAACGTTATACGCAGTGGCGGAAAGGACCTCCAGGAAATAGCAATCGCCGATGTCGGTGAGGAACAGGTCAAAGCCGTGGGTAACGCTGTCGGACGCCACGGACCGGCAGAAGCAGAAGGGCTGCGGTTGACAATCGATGCCGATGATGAACATGTTCATTCTCTTGGCAGCGTAATAGGGCATGGGGTACACGGTGCTCATCAGGACCTTGTCGAGCTTGTTCAGGGCATTGATGTCGCAGGCATGGAGGCCGAAAAAGACGCAGGGTTTGTCGATGTTGTAATCGACGTTTTTTTGCCAGTCGTCTCCCTCCATCCGGAAGGAAGCCAGGTCTTCTTGGTAGGGGAGAAAATAACGTTTTGCCGGCAGTTTTGTCGTGGTGTAGTTCAGGCGCAGG
>JAJXTW010000217.1 GCA_021783455.1 Nitrospirota bacterium
ACTCGCATTTCCGCTGTTGGTGACCGTGACCGTCTGGTCCGAGGTAAGACCGTCGGTGACATTGCCGAAGGGGATCGATAGATCGCCGGCGGGCGCGATCGAATCGGTTGCCACAATGTGCGGCGCAGGCGTCGCCGTGCCGGTGCCGGATACGCTCATGGTGACCGTTGCCGTGCCGGGATCATTGCTCGGGATGTCGAAAGAATCACTGGATGCGGTTGCCGCTGTGGGAGCGAAGCGGATTGTCATCGTGCAGGTCCCTGCGGGAGCGATGGTTTTGCCGGAACAATTGTCAGCCGTGATGCTGAACGGGGCTGCAAGCGGATTTGCGGTTGCTACCGTGCCGATGATGAGACTCGCATTTCCGCTGTTGCCGACCGTGACGGTTTGGTCGGAAGTGAGGCCGTCGGTGATCGTCCCGAAAGGGATCTGGAGGTCGGTCGCGGGTGCGATCGAATCGGTTACCACGATGTGCGGCGCTGTAGCTGCGCTGGTCACGGTGACGGCAAGTGTTGTCCCGGCTGCCTTGTCCCCGCTCGTCGAGCCGTTGCCGTTAGCCGAAAGACCGGCTGCATAAAGAGTGAGTGTTCCGGCTGATGACGGCGCTACCAGGGTGAAGGTAAAAGCCAGTGAGCCGCCGCTGAACGAAGTTGCCGTCGTTTGCGTTACCTCGCCGCTCATAAGCTGGGTGTTGGGACCGGTCGCCTGGAGAGTGCCGGCGCTCGTCGCAGCATCGAGGCCGCCGACAACGGCCGCGCCGCCGGTGATCGTAAGCGTGTAGACGGCGGTCGAGCTGGTAGCGAGACTGGTCGGGCCGGTGATAACTACCGTCGGGGTCGTCCCGCCCGAATGGCAGCCATTGCATGTGGAGCCCGTCTTGCCCGAGTAGCCGGATACCCCTGCGGCATGGGCCCACGCTCTCTGCGGCACTCCGAGACTCCAAGCTAGAACAGTAACTGACAACAGCAGGGCTACTAAACTGGAACTGATAAAGCTTCTCTTCATATTTACTTCCTCCTTTTTGCGTTTTTATTGCATAAAAAAAACGCCCTTCCCAAAACAAATTGGGAAAGGCGTTGCTGAACCGGAAAGCAGAACAGAGAGATAGTTATTTTGAGCAGGAGCGTGCACGTCATTTGGAGCGCAGCAAGGGAAATAAAGCTTATACAAATTGGCTAAATTGTACAGCTTTCGTATTATAATGCAAGAAAAAAATGCACTTTAGTGCAACTATTCTGATAGCCACTAAGTATGGCTAACTCGTCAGCCTCGACATCTTCTCAAGGGCGAATTTTGTTCAGGGAGCTGGTATCGGATTTGGGTTCACGTGCCCTGCACTCGCGTGAACACTTGTAAGCGCTGGGTGCAGGCGGAGGCGTAGCCTGCTCTTGCGTAAACGCGGCCATAAACGGAGGGCGCGGAGTAATTATGAAAAAAAGGAATTGAACGTGGAGCGGCAGAGGCATCGGTCGCGGTTGTCTCAAAAAAGTCAAAACTGATCAGTTAAGAACCAAGTGTTGCAGTGAGGGTGCAATTCGGCGCAGTGTTTTACTGGATTGACGAATACCCAACTGTCTCTGTAACCTTTTTCGCTGGCGGTCGTCTTATGGGCATACATGCATGGCGCAGCGCAAGAGTACTCGCCTCGGCCGAGGAGCTGCGAAGTGCAAGGCTGTTGATCGAAAAGGCAGGGACCACGGAAAACACACCAACGAAAAGGAGGAATCACCATGTTTACGAAACAGATAGCTGTTGTGATAGCCGCAAGCTTCCTGTTTTTCGGCATTACAGGGCTTGCAGCAGCGAAAGAAAAGGCTGCCGGGCATCCGATCATCGCTCAGGACCAGACGCGGGACCAGTTGCGGGACGGCACCGGCGATGGTGTCCCGGATCAGACCAGAGGCCGTGACCGGCTGAAAGATGGGACCGGCACACCTGCTGCGGATCAGACCCTGGACAAGACGCAGGCCCGTGACCGGTTGAAAGACGGGACCGGGGACGGCGCTCCGGATCAGCTCCGGGATCATGACCGGATCCATGATCGTATGGGTACGGGGGCCGGCAGCAGGGGCGGCAACGGAATGGGCGGCGGCATGAGAGGTTCAGGGCGGTAGCATTCGACTTCGCTGGAGCATCGCTCCTGATGCTCCAGCATCTTTGTTTATCGCCAGCCTCGACATCTTCTGGCTTAAGGATGAGTCCCTCGAAGCCTCCGACAACCTACCCGATACCAACGTCATTGCACAGGAGCATCTTAGCATCAGGTCTTTACTCTTGACATTCTCCTTCCCCGGGCACTTTTCCGCATTTCTTTCCCCCTTGTTAGTCTTAGTCGTTCAGCAATATTGACATACCTACTATGATAGTCTATATTATAGCTAATTATTGTAAGGAGGTTTTGCATGAAAACCGTAACTGCGCTCGATCTGCGCAAAAAACTGGGCAGCGTCCTCAATTCCGTGGCGGAAGGGCATGAAGCGGTAACGATCACCCGGGCAAACAAGCCGCTTGCGGTCATCATCTCCGCTGAGGAGTACCAGGACAAGGTGCTGAAAGGCGACCGGGGGAGGAAGCTTAAGGAACTGTCCGCTAAAATGGATGCCTGGAAGAAGGAGCACCGGAAAGAGACGGCTCACGTAGACGTCGCAAAGGCCGTTCGGGAAGCACGGGATCGCAGATGATTGTCCTGGACGCCTCGGTTGTCCTGAAGTGGATATTCGATGACGAAGACGGCGCGGTCCCGGCGGCCCGTTGGAAGGATGCTCATGTCGCCGGCAATGAAATCGTAGCTGTACCGGACCTGCTGTTCTACGAGATCGGCAACGTACTGGCGACGAAGACGCGGCTTTCCGAAGCGGCCATTGCAGAGGCATTTTTGCTTCTCTGGGATTTCTCTCTCGAACGGTTCGACCTCGGGCTGGAAGAATTTCAGGGCAGCCTTGCCCTGTCCAGGAAATACAAAATAACCCTCTATGACGCTGCTTATGTTGAGCTCAGCAGGAGGCTCAAATGTACATTCGTAACCGCGGACAAAAAACTGTACAAAAAGATCAAAAGCATAAAAACGGTCGAGCTGCTATAACAAAGAAAGCCGCCATGAGTACGGCTGTAGGATTCTGCCCTCATTGTATGGGTTTGCGGAACATGAGGGTGCTGCAGACGACGAGGAAAAGCGCGGGGATGGACCGGGAGATTATTATTACTCATCATTGTGAGACTTGCGGCTTTTTTGTGGAAAACGAAACGGTCAGGCTCTCCCGGGAGGGGCAAGCATGATCGCAAATCTCTTGAACCCGGACAACTTTCGTTTACGTTCCATGCCGCGGGAGTATTTGCATCAGGGATCGGTATTTTATGCTTCGGCATCCTGATGCTCTGGCACGAACGGTCCCGCGTCGGCATCCGGTACCTGATCTTTTCGCTGGCCGAGAGTGCCTGGCTCCTGTCGTTCGGCATGGCCTATGCCAGCCGGGACGATGCCCTGGGGTTTCGGTGGTTCGTGATCGGCTACTTCGGTTTTGTCTTCTTCCCGGCGGCGCTCGTTTCCGTGAACGCGTCGATCCTGCAGCGCGAACGGGAGCTGAGGGGCTGGGTCCGGGGCTGTTATGGCCTCTCCCTGGGGTTCCTGGTCGTTCTCCTCGGAACCAACCTCTTCATGACAGGTCTCCATCACTATTCCTGGGGCCGGTACCCCGCGTACGGGCCCGTCGGGATTCTCTTTATCTGCTATGCGGTCGTCGCGGGCGGCGCGTCCCTCGTTCTTTTCTTTCGCGCGTACCGGAACAGCACCCATCCGCGGTTCCGGGCGCGGAACCGGGGATTCCTGATCTCGGCCCTGATGACAAATTCGCCGCCCTATGGTAGAATATTGTACAAATTGTACAGAATAACCTTGCTTGAGGGGTGCACAAATGAAGACGATCATATCCATATCTGAAGCCCGGAAACAATTGCCGGGCATCATAAAAAAGTTGAGAGAGTCGCCCGATACGGTATACCAGGTGACCGTGCACGACGAAGTCGTTGCGGAGATCAAGACCTCTCCCCGCGTCAAACCGGGAGAAGCAGCAAAGCAGCTTCTCGCCCTGCGGAAGCGAACCGCTAAAAAAGGGAAAGCGAAGAAATATCCTGTTTCAGAAAATATTAAAACGCATCTCTACGCAGCCGAAGACCAGTCATGAACTTTCCTCAGGACGGGGTTTTTTGCGACACGTCATTTTTCTTTGCTTCACTCTATCCCGGAGACACAAATTATGACAGGGCAGGCGATATTCTTGCTGAGTGTTATGAGCAGTCAGTCACGCTGCATACCACGTGGGATATCGTCAGCGAGACCGTCACCCTTTTTCGATATCGGGCAGGCTATAAGGCGGCGGTTCAGTTCCTGGACGTGGTAAAGCCGGCCTTGGCGATCGTACGGTATGATGATTCAGTCCGGTCGGCCGCGGAAGAAATATTTAAAAAGCTTTCAAAGGACAAAAAACTCTCCTACTGCGATGCACTCTCGTTCGTGATAATCACGGATCTGCTCGATGATATGCCCTGCCTGACCTTTGACCATGATTTCAGAACTCTCGGCCTGGTGGTTTATCCTGCATAGGCAGTCCATAACCCGTCTGCTGTGAATTGCCGTTCATGATGCCCCTCACTACATTCTTCGTCAAATCCGTAACGAGATCTTCACTGCTGCCCGTGCCCGCATACGGGCAAGCGAACGGCGTGGGAGTAGTTCCGGGAGATTGTGGGGGATTTGAGTAAAGACAAATGACGTGAAGTATATTCATGTATTGTGCTGCCGGATGACGTCAGAATAAAAAAACCGGAGAAATCTTCTTCGCCGGCCTTGAGTACGGGATAGCAGGTCTAACCTTACCCGCCGAGATACCCGCCGGAAATTTCCGGTCCCTCAGGTGTCCGTACGGAAACGTTGCTTTGAATGTCCTGTCTACTCCCTTTCGCGGTCTTCCAGTCAAAGGATGTTCCCTTTTCGAGGACCTGGAGCTTCCAGTCGATATACTCCGCCATCTCGAAATATCATGTTCGCTAATACTCGGGCGCCATCGCTTACAAGAATCAACGTGCCCCGATCAAACGTTTGCCGTTCTAAAAATCATACATGACATCGTCGGGTGAACGCGGACGGCTGGAATTGACAGCGGAAAGATACTGCTTCACAAAGGCGAGGATCATCCT
>JAJXTW010000218.1 GCA_021783455.1 Nitrospirota bacterium
AATCCATTCTGGTGATGAGCGATAACGGCCCGGTCCTCGCCCTGGTGCGCGGCGACCAGATGCTGCATGAGAAAAAGCTCGCCAAGCTCATCGGTCCGCACCGCCCGGCGCAGAAAGACGAGCTCAAGGCGGCCCTTGGCGTCCCGGCGGGGTTTATCGGCCCCATGGGACACACGATCAGGAAGATCGCCGACCCCGTGCTGAAGCAGGGGCTTTACGCGGCAGGTGCGAACAAGGAAGGATACCATGTCAAGGGTGTGAGCGCGGAAAAGCATCTCGTCGACGCGGAGTTCTCCGATATTCATGTCGCAGGAGCGGGCGATGCCTGCGTACAGTGCGGCAAGGAGCTTCGGATCGAGCGGGTCATCGAGATCGGCAATATCTTCAAGCTCGGGACCAAGTACTCGGCGCCGCTCAAGGCGAACTATCTTGACGAGAACGGGAACGAGAAGGCGATCGTCATGGGCAGCTACGGCATCGGTCCTGCGCGCATTGCGGCAGCGGCCGTGGAACAGGGGAACGATGAGAACGGCATTATCTGGCCGCCGGCGATCGCGCCGTACCAGCTCCTCATCGTGCCGGTGAACGTAAAGGACCAGAAATCCATGGATGTTGCCGAGGAGATGTATGCGGTCCTGGAGGAGAAGGGGTTCGAGGTTTTGATGGACGACCGTGATGAGCGGGCGGGTGTCAAATTCAAGGACGCCGACCTCATCGGCATTCCCTGGCGCATTGTCATCGGCGAGAAGAACCTCAAAGAAGGAATGGTGGAGATCAAAGAGCGCAGGAACGGCGTTGTTGAAAAAGTGAAGGTTGAAGAAGCAATCGAGAAGATCGCGAAAAAACTTGTATTAGAAGCTTGAGAACAGTTCACCGTTCGAAGCCCCGGCAGTAAGCAGCGAGGACAAAAAAAACTTGAATTTCCCATACAGTAAGCTTATAATCGCGCTTCATAGGGAGGACGTGTTCAATGGAGGAAACAGTAAAGCTTGAACTGACTCCGCAGCAGATGGCGGAGATAAAAAAGCAGATCGGTTTTGAACTTCGTGAAATTTATCTCACCAAGCGTTCATTGAATAAGCTCCGGGTCTTCCGGCTGCGCCTCAGCGAAGCGCAGCAATTGCTCCTTGAAGAGAAACTAGGACAAAAAGTTCGGGAGCTTACCGTGACCCGCTCGGTTGCCACGCGAATATTGTAGCGTTCTCCCGGTTGTGACGCCGGTTTTTGACGACCTCGCAGGCATTTTTTTATACGCCTACGGGCTTTATTTATTTTATGCATTTCCATCCGAAAGGAGGTGAACGTTCATGAAAAAATATTTTGCTATCATACTGACCTTGGCAATCGTGGCAACTGTTGCATTTACCGGCTGTGAAAAGAAACAGCAACAGCAGCCTGTAGCACAGCCGGCTGTAACTCCGCCGCCTGCCCCGACTCCGCCGCCCGCTCCGGCTCCCGCGCCCGCTCCTGCGCCGGCAAAACCGGCAAAAAAGTAACCTTGTTCGCGATGGACACAGCTGCTGTGATTACGGCCCCCCTTTCAGCGGGGGCCTTTTATATTTTATTGCCGGGACAGAAGAGTATAGCCGTACGCATTGAATTGCGTGTATAATAGTTAAAGCTTGGGGCTTGTACGGACTCCATGCCATTTCGACCGTTCTGCGACTGAACTAAGCAGGTCATGGCTAAGAACTCCGGCAGATTCCCGGTAAAGAATATTGTCCCTGCACGAAGCTTCCGGCGGACGAGGAACATGATGAGCAACGGCTCCATAGTTTAGCTGAGCAGATTACGAGCGCGGACTTCCAGGTGCCTCCATGACGAAACTGACGACCGATCTTCTTTGCGATATCCTGATCAAGGCGGGAAAGCTGACCCTTGAGCAGGCCCGGGAGATCAAAGTAAAACAGGATGTGCAGCGGATGAAGCTGCTCAAGGCCAGGGGGGAGTCCCTGAACCGGGGCAGAATGCACCTTGAGGACGAAGTGTCGGCCATCGAGGTGGCGGCATCGCTTAACTTCGAAATCCCCGGAGCGCCGGGGCTGATACTGAGCGAAGACCTCATCACCGAGCTTGTTGCTCAAAACGCCGGTTTACCGTTCAAGAAAATAGACCCGCTCAAGCTTAATCCCGAGGTCACGACCCAGATCCTGTCGCGCGCTTTTGCACGGAGGAGCATCTCCGTGCCGATCGAGCGCGAGGATGACAGCCTGACGCTTGCCGTGGCGGACCCGTACAATATCGAAGTCATCGAGAACATCGAGCGCATGGGCTATAAGGTGAAGCGTGTCGTTTCCCCCAAGACCGATATTCTCAAGATCATTACCGAGTTCTATGGATTTCGGTCATCGGTTGCCGCGGCTGAACGGGAGATGTCTTCCACCGTCGATCTGGGGAACCTCGAACAGTTTGTGAAAATGAAGTCCGTGTCGGAGATCGAAGCCACGGACAAACATGTTGTGAACGCCGTAGAGTTCCTGTTCCGCTATGCCTTCGACCAGCGCGCGAGCGACATCCACATTGAGCCCAAGCGCGATGCGAGCGAAGTGCGGCTCCGGATCGACGGCATGCTCACGACCATCAACAAGATCCCCAAGGTCGTCCACCCGGCCTTTGTTTCGCGCGTTAAGATGCTCTCCCGCATGGATATCGCCGAGAAGCGTCGTCCCCAGGACGGCAGGATCAAGACCGAATATAAATCGCGGGAAGTCGAGCTCCGCGTGTCCACCATGCCGACGGCTTTCGGCGAGAAGATCGTGATCAGGATCTTCGACCCCGACATTCTGCTCCAGGACCTCGAAGAGATCGGTTTTGCGCCGCGGGAGTACGAGTTGTTCCGGTCGTTCATCGCGCGGCCCCACGGGATCATCCTGGTGACCGGCCCGACCGGCAGCGGGAAGACCACGACGCTCTACTCCGCGCTCAAGACCGTCGCCGTTCCCGAGGTGAACGTGGTCACGATCGAGGACCCCATCGAAATGGTCCACGACAGGTTCAACCAGGTGAGCGTCCAGCCGCAGATCGGCGTCACCTTCGGCAGCACGCTGCGCACGATCCTGCGCCAGGACCCGGATATCATCATGGTGGGTGAGATCCGCGACCTGGAAACGGCCGAGATCGCGATCCAGGCCGCGCTCACGGGCCACCTCGTCTTCTCCACGCTCCACACGAACGATGCGCCGAGCACGATCACGCGGCTGCTCGACCTCGGTGTGCCGTCGTACCTCATCTCCTCCACGATCATCGGCGTGATGGCGCAACGGCTGGTCAGGAAGATCTGCAAACAGTGCGAAAAGTCCTACGAACTGCTCCCTGAGGAAGCGCAGGCCGTGGGACTCGCATCGAGCAAAGAGGGAAAAGTCGTCGTCAAATACGGCGAGGGGTGTTCCCAGTGCCGGGGCACGGGATATTTGGGACGCACGGGCATATTTGAGGTCATGGAATTGAACGACAGGATCAGGGACATCATTCGCGATAAAGCCGATGTCGAGCTCATCCGGAAGGCGGCAATTGGCGACGGGATGGTCGGACTCCGCGAAGCTGCGGTGCAGAAAATGCTGAAGGGCGAGACCACCTTGGACGAGGTCATCAGGGTGACGGGGGAGAAGACGTAACGTAGAGGGGCAAGGGTCACGTAGCCTGGGCAAGGGAATGCGAAAGACGCGCCTCTCTCCGTGCTATTTGCTACTTGCCTCTGCAGAACCATGGACGCCTTCACTACTTTCATAGCCAGCTACTGGCCGCTTCTGGCAATCACGGGTTTGAGCGTGATTCTTGCGGCTTTCTGTGCGGCAGGGGAGACGGCAATCGTTTTTTCGAACAAGGCGCACATCAAGCAACTCTCCGAGTCCGGAGATCGCCGGGCGGGGGTTGTCCTGCGGCTGGTCCGTGAGCGGGATCTCCTGCATTCCGCGCTGCTGCTTGCAGAGAATTTTTTCATCGTACTCGCCGTCGTGCTGGGGACCGTGATCGCCCTTCGCGCCTGTGTGCTTACCCAGCTTGCCGCCGCGCTGACTGTCCTGTTCATGAGCGTTTTTGTCGCTTTCTTCGCAAAAATGATTCCGAAGGGGATCGCGTGCAGAAATCCTGATGGTTTTGCCCTTGCTGTGGCGGCCCCGCTTGTCGCCATCATGAATGCCCTCTCCCCGGTTACCCGCCTGCTGACCGGCGCGGCGGATCTGGTGGCCGGCCCGGGGCCGGAGGGCGCATCGTGCAGCACCGCGGTCACGGAAGAAGACATCAAGGCCATGATCAACCTGGGCGAGGAACGGGGTTCGCTGAAAGAGGAAGAAAAGGAACTGCTCCACAAGGTGTTTGAATTCGGCGATACGCTGGCATCGGAGGCAATGAGGCCGCGGACCGAGATCGTAAGCGTACCCTCGAATGTGACCCTCCGGGAAGTGTTCGCTCTCGTTTCCGAGTTCGGGTATTCACGCTACCCGGTTATCGAGAACACGGTGGACACGGTCATCGGCATTCTGTATATCAAGGATATCCTCGTGGCCATGGCGTCGGGTGAAGTGAATCGCGAAGACGGCATTCAGCAGTTCATCAGACCGGCATATTTCATCCCCGAGAACAAACGGGTGAGCGAGCTCTTATCCGAGATGCAGCGCGAGCGGTTTCAGCTTGCGATCGTTATCGACGAATACGGCGGGACCGCCGGCCTCGTGACGCTCGAGGACCTGATCGAGGAGATCGTCGGCAGCATTCACGACGAACTGGAATCAGAAGAAAAGGACGTCCAGATCGTTGACGAGAAGAACTTCGTGGTCTCCGGCCAGTCAGCGCTCGACGAGGTGAATGAACTCCTCGATACGAACCTCCAGTCGACGGACTTCAATACTCTGGGCGGGTTCGTGTTCGGGCTTTTCGGGAGGATGCCGAAAGTGGGAGAACAACTCCGGTACCGACATCTGAAGCTTGAAGTCCTCGAACTGGAAGGAAGAAAGATCAGTAAGGTGAAAATAACGAAGCTGTGAACGCGCAGAGAGCAGAGAGCAGAGAGCAGAGAGCAGAGAGCAGAGAGCAGAGAGCAGAGAGCAGAGAGCAGAGAGTCAACGCCCTATGCGCCATGCTCTATGCATATTTTCGGGAGGTGTTGTAGTGCGGAAGAAAGTGACAGT
>JAJXTW010000016.1 GCA_021783455.1 Nitrospirota bacterium
CGGCTTTTATCGCAGGGCAGGAAAGGCCCTTTGCGGGCCTATGCGGAAAAACCTCACCTGAGCGTGAACAGGAAAGTTGCCGCAAAAATCGGTGTAAGGATCGGCAATGACCTCAATAAGGCCGACGAAACCGGGGAGTAACAAATGAGCTCTTTCTCTCGCACTAGTCTGGGATTCAAGCTCCTCAGCGCTTTTATTATCATCATCGTCGTCGTGCTCACGGCAATCACGGTTTTCTCCGTACTGCACGAGCGGGGCAAGGCGCGACAGGAACTGATGGGCAAAGGAGAAATACTCGCGGGAATGCTTTCCTTCAGTTCCCGGATCGGGGTCTACGCGGAAAGCAGAGACGCGCTGAAGGACGCAGCCGCGGGCATTGTGAGTGAGCCGGACGTCGTCTTCGTCGGAATATATAATGCCGACTTCAAACCGTTGTACGTTGTGGACAAAGCGCCGGCCGGAAAAGCAGCTTCGCTCGACAACGGGCCGGACACGCCCCCCGTGCGTGAAACGGAGAGCACGCTGGAATTCACCAGGCCGGTCCTTCTCACGCTGAACCCGAACGAGGCGGAAACGCTTTATTTCAGCGATAAGGACGCTGCCGCGCCGACAAAGACGATCGGGCATGTCAGCATCGTGCTGGACAAGAAATTGCTGAACCAGGAGGTCCTGGGCATCCTGGCGCGAAATGCGTTCATGGCCCTGATGTTCATCAGCGCGAGCGTCGTTGTTGTGTACCTGAGCGTAAGGAAAATTACGCGGCCCCTCGCAACTCTCACGATGAACGTAAAGGCGCTCGGCAGGGGCAGCGATATCGCGCCCATTCCCGTCACCACCATGGATGAAATCGGCAAACTGTCAACGGCGTTCAATACCATGGTGGAGGAACGCGCGGGCGCGGAACATGCGCTCCGTGAATCAGAAAAGAAATACCGGGAGTTGTTCGAGGAAGCCATCAATCCGGTTTTCATTTCCTCGCCTCGGGGGGAGATCATCGATATGAACCGCGCGGGAGTCGAATTTTTCCGGTGCGCGGACAGGGAGGAGCTGCTGGCCCTGAATATTCAGCAGGACCTCTATGCGCATCCTGAAGACCGGGAGGTTTTCAAACGCATCATGGAGCACAGCGGGTCCGTCAAGAACTTTGAGGTGAAATTGAACACCAAAAACGGGGAGCCGCGCAGCGTCGTCATTACGGCAACGGCCGTGCGCGACAAGGCAGGCGTCATCACGACCTACCGCGGGATGCTCCGGGACGTGACCACGGAACGAAGCCTGGAAGAACAGCTGCGCCATGCCCAGAAAATGGAGGCCGTCGGCAGGCTTACCGGAGGCGTGGCCCACGACTTCAACAACATCCTTACCGCCATCGTAAGCTATGCCTATCACCTGCAGATAAAGCTTGCGAAAACAGAGGACCCTCTGGGCGTTTATGCCGAAAACATCATCGTTGCCGGGGAAAAGGCCGCGGGCCTCATCAGAAGCCTCCTTATTTTCAGCAGGAAGCAGATGCTGAACCCGAGGCCCGTCGATCTCAACGAAATCATCAGGGGCCATACGGACATCCTGACCAGGCTCATCAGCGACGACATCGAACTGGCAACGCGTTTGCGGGACGATCCGATGATCATCAGTGCCGACCGGGGCCAGATAGAACTCATGTTGATGAATTTTGTCTCGAATGCAGGGGACGCCATGCCCGACGGGGGCCGCATCGTCATAAAAACGGACAAGGTCCATTTTACCGAGGAAGGCTCCGGCGCCCCCTGCCCGTGCAAGCCCGGTGAATATGCCGCGCTCTCCGTAGCGGACACGGGCGTGGGCATGGATGCGGCAACCCAGCAGAAAATATTCGAACCTTTTTTCACGACCAAGGAGCAGGGCAAAGGGACCGGCCTCGGCCTGTCGCTCGTCTACGGGATCGTGAAGCAGCACAACGGGCATATCGACGTGGCCTCCGAGCCGCTGCAGGGAACGACCTTCACGGTCTATCTCCCCTTGCAGGACGCCGCGACGCCCCTTGTCTCGTCGGAAGACAAGCCCCCCCGCGCCAAAGGCGGGGAGACCATTTTGATTGCCGAGGACAGCGAAGAGGAGCGGGAGTTCGTCGGTTCCGTCCTGGGCGATTTCGGCTACCGTATCGTCAAGGCGGCCGATGGCGAGGAGGCCTTAAGGAAATTTTATGAACAGGGGGATGCCGTAAATCTCCTGCTCCTCGACATGGTCATGCCGCTGAAAAACGGGATGCAGGTCTATGTCGAGGCAAAGAAATCCCGGCCTGATCTGAAAGCAATCTTCATCACCGGATATCCCGCGGACAGGTATGAGCTGGGCGGGCATGATGACGTTGACCTGCATTTTCTGATAAAGCCTGTTTCGCCGAGGCAACTGTTGCAAAAAGTCCGGGAAGTTCTGGACAGCTGATAGCAGTTTTTTGAAATGTCGAAAAGGGGAATTGAACTATGAGCAGCAGGGAAGAACCGATCAAGCTCCTGATCGTCGACGATGACGCCCTGACGAGAGACGGCCTCAAAGCGGGGCTCTCTGCGGAGGACGGCTTCATCATCCAGGAAGCAAGCGATGGATATAAAGCCCTGGAATATTTCAAGGATGACAAACCCGATGTCGTGCTGCTGGATCTCAGGATGCCCGCTCTGGACGGCATCGAAACCATGCGCAAATTGAAAGACCTCGACAACAGCGTTCCGATCGTCATCATGACCGCGTACGGGGATATCCCCACGGCGGTAGAGGCCATGAAAACCGGAGCGTACGATTTTACCGTCAAGCCGCCGAAGTTAAGCCAACTCAGGGCGACTTTGAAACGGGCGGCCGAAACGAGCGCGCGGCGGACCGGCAATCCCGGCGCTAAGCGCACTTCGGGGAAAACGTCCATGCCGGAGCCGGACGACGAGCGCTATAAGGCCCTCACGGAACGCGAGCGTGAGATTTTTACGCTGACGGTCCAGGGGCTCAGCGGCACGCAAATCGCCGGCCGTTTGGCGATCAGCCGCCGCACCGTCGAAACCCACCGCGAAAATCTCATGGAAAAGCTTAACGCGCGCAACAAGGCAGATCTGTTTCGCTGTGCCGGGCGGCTCGGCCTTCTCCGCTAGCGTCGACGTTCCTCCATAGCGCGCTTCCCGATTACGGCAGTCCGTCGCCGGACGAAAATCCCTCTTTTCCTGTATTTTGCCCCCCTCCGTAAATCTACGGATAGACAGGCAATCCTCCTCCTGGTAAAATGAGATCAATTTCCGGAAAGGAATGCCTGTCGCGCCCACGTATCGATGGAGGCGCGCTCATGATGAGGAGACGATGCACAAACCCAGAATACTCATTGTTCAACGATGATGCCTGCATGGGAGACGCCCTCGCCGGGATCCTGAAGACGCGGGGCTACGAAACGCGCGCCGTACGGGGGTGGCACGACGAGAGGCTTGCCCGGGAGGCAGAGGAAGGTCCGTTCGACGTTGTGCTGGCCGACCTCGGCCATCCGGACCTCTCGGAGCCCGGGGCACTGGACAGGCTCCGGAGCGTTTTCCCTTTTTCGGAGGTCATTCTCCTTACCGCGTACTCGACGCTCAACCTTGCCATTAAAGCGACGGAACAATGGGCCTACGCGTACATTCTGAAGCCCTATGAGCCCGATCAACTCTTTCTGCACATGCGGCATGCCGTTGAAAAGCAGGAATCAGCAGCCGGGATCCGGCGCGTCAGGGAAAGTCTCGAAGAGCAAGTCCGGGAACTGACCGCCGAACTGGAGCAGGCCAGGGAAACCGTCGAGGCAGGAAGACGGGCCAAGGCCGAGTTCGTTTCAACCCTGAAGAAGGAGCTCACGACGCCGCTCAACGTCATCACCGGTTGTTCGGCAATTCTGCTGAATGACCTGAAAGGCGAGCTCAGCGAGAAACAGCGGGAATTCGTCTTGCACATTCTCGACTGCGGCCGGTCCCTGCAGAGTCGCATCCTGTATACACATGAATTCCTGGAGGAAGAACAGGACCGGAAGGGGCTCCCGCTCCGGCAATAAGGAGTTCCGGATCGCGGATTCCTGCAGGAACGTATTTCCCCGTTCCGCAAAAACGCTTTTTGCCGGTCATCAAGGGTGATCCATGAATGCATTGAAAAAAATCCTTATTATCGACGACCTGCCCGAACTTCATTTGATCTATAAAATGATGCTGCTCCGCTACCAATGCGAGATCATCAGCGCGCTGAACGGACAGGACGGGCTGGACCGGCTTGCGAAGCACCCCGATATCGACCTCATTCTTCTCGACATCAACATGCCGCTCATGACCGGCCTTGACTTCATCAGGGCCGTCAACAATACAGCCTCATTCCGATCATCCTCGTCAGCACCCCGGGCATGGAAAGCGATGCGGGGAAAGGTCTTCGGCTCGGCGCGCAAGGATGCATTAAAAAGCCCTTTGCGCCGCGGGAACTGCACTCGCTCCTGGACAAGCTCGACCTCGTCCATGCGTAATCACGGACCGGAGACGCCTTCCTTCCGGTACGTTGTTCGGAACCTCTCCCGGAGAACAACAGGCGGCTTTGCCGGGTTTCTTTCCTTTACATTCATTCCTTGATGTGCTAAAAATTCTTCATGAAATCTTTGTTTTGGCTGCCAGGGGGGCTCCTGGTCCTCATGCTCCTTTCCCCTGCTTACGCAGCGCTTCCCTCCTTTTCCGGCCTGGTCATAACCCGGATCGACGTGCAGGACGACCAGGGCCATCCCTTGCAGAAGCCCGACCAGATCATGCAGTTGATCGGCCTGAAACCCGGCGACGCCTTCTCGGGCGCGGCAATCCGCACCGGCATTTCGCTGCTCTATCTCAAGGGGACCTATAAGGACATCCGCGTCGAGGCCTTTTCCGACAACGGGGGAGTGCGGCTGACCTACATCCTCGTGCCGATCACCGTGCTCCGGAAGATCGTGATCGCCGGAAATTTCACGGTTTCAAGCAATGCGATCAAAGCGGCCCTTCCCCGCATGGAAGGCAAGGAACTGCATGAGGAGAAACTTCCTTCCCTCCGCGCTGACCTCCTCGCGCTCTACCAGTCCGAAGGCTTCTACGATACGACCGTGACCTTTCGGACTGAACCGCTCGATACTCCCCACGACGTGGCCCTGTACATCGACGTTCGGGAAGGCGAACCCACGCTCATCGCGGAAATCTCCTTTACCGGAAATACGGTCTTCCGGGCCCAGGACCTGCTTTCCGTGATGCAAAGCCGCGTGGGCAGCCGGCTGAGGCGCGACCTGCTGCTCGACAAGGACCTGGAGGCAATCCGGAAAAAGTACGCCGACGCCGGTTATCCTGCGGCCGAACCGGGGCCGGTGGACATGAGTTTGCGGGGCCACAAGGCTTTTATCCGCATCGCCGGTTCCGAGGGCCCGCGCGTGAACGTACGATTCTCGGGCAACAGGGAATTCAGCGCGAAGAAGCTGAAGCAGTTCCTTCTCATCTGGTCTGAGCACTCGGTTTCGAACGATGTGATCGACAGCAGCGCCGACAAAATAAAAACTGCCTACAAGGAAAAAGGCTACCCCGATGTTGCCGTGGAGGTGAAGAAAACCGGGGGACCCGGCCTGCTCGATCTGCAGTTCACTATCACCGAGGGACGGCGCGTCACGGTCAAGAGCATCGTCATCGGGGGAAATACGGCTTTCACGGCCAAAGATATCAAGAGCCAGATGGCCCTCCGGGAACCGGGCTGGTCGTGGTCCTGGTTTTTTCCCTGGTATCGGTCTTTCCCGTTCCGCGAAGACCTTCTAAATAATGACGTAGACAATCTCCACGACCGGTATCTCGAAGCAGGCTACCTCGATGCGGTCGTCAAACAGACGGTGAGCCGCAGCGCAGACGGGCGCAGGGCGGATATCGTAATCGAGATCGCCGAGGGGCCCCGGACCAAAACCGGTGCTGTGACCTTCGAGGGCAACAGCGTCTTTCCGCCGGCGGAGCTCATGAACAAGCTGAAATTAAAGCCCGGCGCGCCCTTCAGTGATCGCCTGCTCGACGATGACAAATACCGCATTCTGTCCGCCTATTCGAATAAGGGGTATCTCTACGCGCGGGTGGATGCCGAGAAGACCCCGAAGGACGGCGCGATCGATGTCCGTTACCGCATCACCGAGGATCGTCCCGTTACGATCGGCAGGATCATCCTTCGCGGGAACGAGCATACGCGCGACTACGTCATCATGCGCGAACTGCTCGTGAAACCCGGCGATACCTACGATTACAGCGCCATCCTCGCGAGCCAGCAGCGGATCTACCACCTTGGTTACATCGGTCTGGTCAAGTTCGAGCCCGTCCACCCCGGCGAGAAGGAATACGTCAAGGACATGCTCCTGACCGTGGACGAGCGGCCGGCCGGGGCCATGGAGTTCGGCGTAGGCTACGGCGACCTGGACCGGGTCCGGGGCTACGTGGAACTCTCCCACCGGAACCTCTGGGGGACCGCCCGGTACACGAGCGTGCGGTTCGAAGAGAGCAACATCCTGAAGCGGGCGATCTTCAATTATCAGGAGCCCTGGCTGTTCAACCGGGAGATGGACGGCAAATTCAGCCTCGTCTGGTCCGATTCCGAGAAGCTGAACTCCGACACGCGCGAACTGTATTATCAAACGCGCAAGACCTCCGCCTCCTTCGGCGTCGAAAAAACCTACGGCAACCTGAAGCCCTCGCTCACCTACCAGTTCGAGAACGTCGTCAATTATAACGTGCTGGCCGCTGCGGAGCTCACGCCCGAAGACAGCGGCCGGGTGCTCGTGAGCAGCATAAGCCCCGCCCTCCTCCTGGACCTCCGCGACGACGTGTTCAACCCCCATCGTGGCGCGCTTTACGGCGTCACGTTGAAGGAGGCGCTCCGGCAGCTGTGGTCGGAGGCGGCCTTCAGCAAATTGACGACGCAGGCCAGCTGGTTTGTTCCCGTCGACACCGCCGTTCTCGCTCTTTCGGCGCGCGCCGGCATGGCCTGGCCGTTCAGCAACACGCCGCAGGTGCCGCTCCACGAGCGCTTTTACGTGGGCGGCAGTACGACGGTACGCGGATTCAACCAGGACGCTATCGGCCCCAGCGCCCTGGACGCGAACGGGAACCCGGTCCCGCAAGGCGGTGCGAGCATGGCGATCTTCAATATTGAACTGCGCCTGAACCCCGGGGAAGGCCTCGGTTTCGTGCTCTTCACTGATGCGGGAAATGTCTGGCCGAGCCAGGAGATCAATGTGAGCGACCTCCGGGCCTCCTACGGCGTCGGCATCCGGTACGGCACTCCCATTGGTCCCTTGCGGATCGACTATGGCCTGAAGATCCGCCGCCGGCCCGGTGAAAGCCCCGGGGAACTTCATTTCAATATCGGGAATACGTTTTAAGCACTTTGAACTTTGAACGCTGAACCCTGAACTTTGCGCGTTGTCCTCTATACTCTCTCTGCCGAACGTGGTATTATTTCGGCATAGGCAGCGGGGCGCCGTTCCTGCCCGCGGCAAGGGCCTGCAAAACCATGAACATCCATAAAAGATTCATCGTTCTCGCGCTCATCGGCTTGCTGCTGATTACCGCCACCGTCGTTTTCTCTCTGCAAAACGTGATGTCGGGCTTTTCTTCCATCACCAACAAGATGGAGCAGGCATCCGAGGACACGCACCGGGTCGACCTCCTGGCGCAGTACCTGGACAGCATGGTGAAGAATCTTCACCACTACATCGCGACCTCGGAAACAAGGTATCGGGAAGCCTATGCCGAGTCTCGCGATATTGCCCAATCGATGGTCGACGGGTTCGAACAGCTCGAGCTCACGCCGGGAAACCGGCAGCTCGTCGAGTCCCTGCGCGCAGACCTTGCCGCGCTCCGGGAAAAGGCGGAGGGCGTCTTCAGCTTGAAGGAGCCTGGTGACCGGGACCGCATGCGCGCCCATGCCCTGATGCTCGATATGGACGGGGTGCTCGAACGGGCGCACAAGGACATCGATTCCTACGCCAAAGGCGAAAACAGCCGTCAACTGAGCGGGCTTGCCGATTACCTCCGGTTCCTCAAGCGCCGGGTCATGCTGCTCGTCGTCATGATTTTGCTGCTGTCCGTCGGATTTCTCCTGGGACTCGGCATTCTCATACACCGCAAGGTGGCTGTCCCCCTGAACGATCTGTGGAAAGGCGCCACCCAGATCAGCCAGGGCAATCTCGACTACCAGATGCAATTGCAGAAATCGAGCGATATCGGCCAGCTGGCGGAGCGCTTCAACGAGATGGCCCGGCAGCTCAGGCATTCCTACTCCGAACTGGAGAAAAAGCTGCTCGATCGCACGAATGAGCTGGCCGCCATCGACTCCGTCGCGCTCACCTTGAGCCAGTCGGGCGACCTCGGGGACATGCTCGACAAGTCTCTGGGCCAGATTCTGGACAGCCTTGCTGCGTTCGAGCCGAAGGGAGGCATTTTCCTGTCCGACCCGGACGGTGAAGTGCTGCGGCTGGTGGCGTCCCGCGGGCTGCCGCCGGAGTTCGTCCAAAATGAAGCGACGATCAGGGTCGGCGAGTGCCTGTGCGGGCTGGCCGCCCAGACCGGAGAAATCCTCTACTCGGAAAAAAGTTGCAGCGACCCGCGCCATACGCGCTGCCTGGGTTCCGTCGAACACGCGCACATCATCATTCCCATCAAATCGCGCGGCATCGTCCTGGGCGTCATTTTCCTGTATCCGCAGAAGCATTTTACCCTCAAGCCTTCGGACCTCCAGATGCTGGACACCATCGGCGCGCAGCTCGGCCTGGCCGTCGAAAACCTGAAGTTCTACGCCGAGGTCAAGGAATCGAGCGAAAAATTCTGGGACCTCTTCGAAAACTCCCGCGACATTCTCTTTACCATGGATTCAGCGGGCATGCTCACGGCGGTGAACAAGGCGGCGGAGAAGTTCAGCGGATATACCAGGAGCGATCTCGTGGGCGCCAGCGTTCTGGACTTCCTCACGACGGAAGGCGCCGAAACCGTAAATAAAATGCTCGACGGCAAGGGCCTGACCGCGCGCAGGGTGATCGAATTTGAGGTGGTCAAGCGGGACGGCGGCCGCGCTTTCATCGAGATGAGCGCGCGAAAGCTCTTCAATAACCGGGTGCATACGGGGTTTCAGGTTTCGGCGCGGGACATCACGGAGCAGAAGCTGATGCGGGAAAAGCTCCTGCAGGCGGAGCGGCTCGGCGCCATCGGCGAGGTGGTGATCACCGTGCGGCATGAGATCAACAACCCGCTCACGACGGTTATCGGAAACGTTGAATTGCTCCTCGAGCGGTACGGCGATCAGGACCCCGATCTCAAGAAGCGCCTGGAATCGGTCCTGAACAACTCCCTCCGGATCGCCGAGATCGTCCAGAAACTGCAGGCGATCAAACGGGACAAAGTTGTGGAATACGTAAAAGGCGTCACCATGACGGACCTGAAGCAGGAATGAACCGGCGGGAAAGAGCTTTGGACCACAGATGAACACGGTAAGAACCAGGAAAGATACAAAGGGAATTCTATGCATCTCGCCAGCATGAAGGCAGCCGCCCGTCATAGGACGTGCGCGATCCGCTCCCGGCGCTCCCTCTTTGCGCTCGCCCTCGCCATCTGCGCCTTCTCATTCCCTTGGGAAGCGCGGGCGGAGTTGGTGGACCACATCGTTGCGGCCGTCAATAACTCGGTCATTACGTCCAGCGAGCTCGCCCAGACAATCGCGTTAAACAGGCGGCTCGGGAGCGCCGGAAAAGGGGACCAGCCGGCCCTGGCGACGGAAACCCTGAACGGTCTGATCACGAGACAACTGCTCGTCCAGGAGGCGCGGAGGCTTCGCTTTGTCGATATTTCCGAGCAGGAGATCAGCGCAGAAGTTGATAAAGTAAAAGCGCGGTTTCCCTCCGAGGCCGCGTTCATGGATTTTCTGAAAGCGCAGGACATGACGGAGCAGGAGCTTGCCCGCATGCTGGGCGAACGGCTGCTCGTGGCCCGGTTCGTGGAAAAGAAGGTGGGCCTTTTCGTCCGCGTCAGCCGCGACGACGCACAAAGCTATTTCGACGCACACCCGGCGCAGTTCCGGGGAAAGCGTTTCCCGGAGGTCCAGAAAGAGATCACGGCCGTGCTGACGGACGAGAAAATCGGCCAACAGCTCGATCAGTACGTGGCCGAGCTGCGTTCCAAGACGGACATCCGGATCAACCCGCTCTAGCCGAAGCGCCAAGGAGGCCCCATGAAAAAAGTTCTGCCCCTGCTCTCCGCTTTCGCGCTCCTCTTCGCAGCAACCGGCTGCACGCTGCTGCGGGTGTCCGTGAGCGAAGAAGTGCAGCCCTTTACCGAGCGGGTGATCGCCGGCAAAGGCAGAGACAAAATCCTGCTCCTCGACATATCGGGCTTCATTTCCTCAAGCCGGGAAAGCGGTTCGCTTTTGGGCGGGAAAAAAGAGCCGGGACTCCTGGCGCAGGTGCGGGAACAGCTTGACCGCGCCCGCGCCGACCACGCGGTAAAGGCGGTGGTGCTCCGGATCAACAGCCCCGGCGGCGGCGTGACCGCGTCCGACGTGCTGTACCACGAGATCAAAAAATTTAAGCAGGAGACGGGCATAAAGGTCCTGGCCCACATCATGGACACCGGGACGTCGGGCGCCTACTATGCCGCCCTGGCGGCCGACCGGATCACGGCCCAGCCCACGAGCGTGACCGGCAGCATCGGCGTGATCATGTACAGCTTCGACGCCACGGGCCTGCTGCAGAAGATCGGGGTCCGGCCGACGGAAATTTCCTCGGGGAACCGGAAGGGCATGGGTTCTCCCTTTCGTCCGCTTGCTCCGGAAGAACGGGCAATTTTCCAAAACCTGATCGACAGCCTCCAGGGGAGGTTCGTGAACCTCGTGGCCGAGGCGCGGAAACTGCCCCTTGATACGGTGAGAAAACTGGCCGATGGCCGCATTTACACGAGCCAGGAAGCGCTGACCTCGGGCCTGATCGACGGGATCGGGTATGTTGACGATACGATCGAACAGGCAAAGAAGCTGGCGGGCCTTGATCACGCATCGGTGGTGACCTATTACCGGCCGGGAGAATACCGTTCCAACGTCTATTCCCTGAATCTCGTGAACATCGACATGGGAGCTTTTATGGAGCCGGGAACGCACTTTATGTACCTGTGGTGGCCTTGACAGCAGGATGCCTGATGAATATTGACAGCAACGCAGCCGCTATGCTATGGTATGATCGTTCGGAGAGGAGGCTTCCATGAAGAATAAATCCCTGTTGGTGGTATTGTTTCTCATTGCGCTCTTGGGTGCGGCCGTCTTTCCGGCCCAGGCGGAAGAGGAACTTTTCGATACCAAGGCCGCTGCGCAGCGCATAGAAAAGGGCATTGCCGATATACAGGCAAAGAACTTCGACGCCGCAATAACGGAATTCGAAGCCGCGGCGGAGATCAATCCAGACGCCGAAGCGTATTACTACCTGGGCTACGCTTATTATCTCAAGGGCAGGACCGGCGACAAGGAGAGCCGGATCAAATCCCGCGAAAATTTCAAGAATGCCTATGAGATAGACCCCAACTTCACGCCAACGCGGCTCAAACCAACAGAACCCGCGCCTGTTCCGCAATCCGAACAATCCGAACCGGCCGCGACAGCCGAATCCCGTCTTACGCCCACCACGGCCCCGGCGCCCGATGATCAGCAGCCGGCGCAACCTGAGCCTGCTCCGCCCGCGGAGGAGCAACAGAAGGAATAAAGCTGGTATGCCGCAGATGAACGCGGATGAAATAGTTTGCGCTTCGCTTCAGATATGACAATGGTTGAAACCGTGTGCAGCGAAGCCGCCTGTGGTTCCTCCTGCCGCGCTCCGTAAAGCGTCGATCCTCATTTCATGTACTCGTCAATCTCTCCAGCTCCGCCAAAAGCTGCAATGCCTCTTCCCGGTTTGCTCCGCAGGAATCCGACGCCTGAAAGGACCCGCATACCGCGGGCCGGTGGGTCATGCCGTAAATCGCGCAGCGGTTGTCAAGAGTCAGCTGAATGCACCGGAGCCCCGCGGCCTTTCCCTGGGGCATCCCCGGGATCCTCGACGAAAGCGAGGGTGCAATGCAGCAGGCGCCGCACCCGGTCCTGCAGGAAAGATTGCCTCCAGGGGGGACGATCTTCATGCAATGTCCTTCGCCCGTGAGGGAGGGGCTCCCTGATCATCAACGAACCCGAAAAACGGCAGGATTGTCACGAGAGTTTTTGCTTCTTGAACGCGACGAGGCTTCTGGCCTGCGCCAGCAGCGTGTCGAATTCCTTGAAATGGAGCGACTGGGCGCCGTCGGACAGCGCCCGCTCCGGGTCGGGATGGACCTCGACCATGATGCCGTGGGCGCCTACCACGATCGCCGCCAGGGCCGCAGGAAGCACCAGGTCCCGTTTGCCCGTGGCATGGCTTGGGTCGAAGATGATCGGGAGATGGGTCATTTTCCGGACGAGCGGAATGATGGCAAGGTCGGCCGTGTTCCGTGTCGCCGTCTCGAAGGTCCGTATGCCTCGCTCGCAGAGCACCACGTTTGGGTTTCCGTTCACGAGCATGTATTCGGCCGAACCGAGCCATTCCTCGACGGTGGCCGACAGGCCGCGCTTCAGGATGACCGGTTTTTTAGTCTTGCCTACCTCGGTCAGCAGGTCGAAGTTCTGCATGTTCCGGGCGCCGATCTGGAGAATATCGACCTTGTCCGCAACGAGCTCCACGTGCTCGGGGCTCACGATCTCGGTGACGACAAGCAGGCCCGTTTCCTTCCTGACCTCGTCGAGCAGGTCCAATCCTCCCTCGCGGAGGCCCTGAAAACTGTGCGGGCTCGTCCTCGGCTTGTATGCCCCGCCGCGAAGCACCGGCACTCCCGCCTTTTTGAGGTGCAGGGCGGTCTTCATGAGCTGGTCCCTGCTCTCCACGGCGCAGGGGCCTCCGATCATCAGAAAAGGCGATGCCCCGCCGACGGTGACTTTGTTGCCCAAAGGCACAACCGTGTCCTTCGGGTGAAAGTCGCGGCTCACCAGCTTGTACGGTTTGGTAACGTGGATGATCTCCTGGATCGCTTTATTGCCGCGCAGGAGGATATCGTCTACCCAGCCCTGGTTGTCGATCACACCGATGGCCGTCCGCTCAGCCCCGGGAATGGCGACGGGCTTGAGGCCCATTCCCATGATGGTCTTTTTGATGTGCTCGACGTCCTTTGCGGTCGCCGAATGGTGCAGTACGATGAGCATCGATAAACTCCTTATGTCTCCGACGGCAATTTCCGGCCTAGTTCTTTGCTTCTTGCTCCCGCTTTCTCCGGACCGTGATGCTCTCGCCGCCGAGGCCCCAGTTGTCCGTATCGACTTCCTCAATGACCACACAGGTCGTCTGCGGGTTTTTCCCCAGAATGTCCTGAAGCATCCTGGTCACGCCGTGGATCAATTGTGCCTTTTGTTCCGTTGTGGCGCCTTCTTTGGTTATCTTAATATTCACGTAAGGCATACTTGACCTCCGAACTCTTGTTAGGATTTGCGCTTAGAGCAGCGCCTTCCCGGCGCAGGATCAGAAGATCGTGCCGCCTATTTGTCCCATGGTCAGGCCCTTGGTGATCTCCCGCTTGATGTAGACCTTGATCACATTCTGGTCTTCCTGGCTGATGCGGACGAACTTGATGCCCATACCCGGCGTTTTCAGCGGCCCCTCTCCGCGCTGAAAGCTGTAGAGGACCATTCCCTCAACCTTGATCCGCGAGCCCGCCAGAAGGATCGTGATCCGGACCTGGAGCCCGGCCGGTTTCGGCTTCGCCGTGCTGATGTACATTCCCTGCTCCGACAATGCGGTTATATAGTCGCCGGTCCCGGAAAGTTCTGCGGCCTTATCGTCTCCCACGATCACGTTCAAGGTGGTATTGAGCCGGATAAACTGGCGCGGCTTGGATTCCGTCGCTTTCTGGATCGTCGCATACAGCACGTCGGGCTCGACCGGTTTTTGGAGATAGGCGTCGCACTTTTCCTGCAGACAGGCGTTTTTTACAGCCTGGTCCCTGGACGACGTAAGCATGATCACCGGAATGGAAAACGTCTGAGGATTGCGCTTGATCTTTTTCAGCAGTTCAACTCCGTCCATCCCGCCGAGCGCTGTTTCCGTCAGCATCAGCGCAGGATGGGCGACATTCATGAGCTCCAGGGCGTCTTCGGCGGTTTTTGCGGTGTGGATGTTGTATTCAAGCCGTTGGAGCAGCATGCTCGTATAATAGAGATGCGCGGCGTCCCCGTCCACGACGACCAGAAGACGTTTTTCCCGGTCCCCGGATTTTGCTCCCGCGTTCTTCAAAACAGTCTCAGCCATAGCCCCTCTCCTTCCACCTGATGAAATGGACGAGGATCGTCCGTTGTTCCAAACTCCGTCCCCATCTCCGGCCCGCGCCGGGATGTTATATCGGCAGCCTGATTGTATACCGGACAGCGAGCATCCGCAGGATGAATGTCACGCCGATGCACGCGATGACCGCCGTGATGTCGCTGCCTCCGGAATGCACGGCAAGGAGATAGGTCCAGGAGCCGACAAAGGCGCACGTCGCATAAAGCTCGGTCCGCTGAAAGACATAGGGGATTTCGTTGCAGATGATGTCGCGCATCACACCCCCGAACACGCCCGTAATGACGCCGAGGAGCGCTGAAACAAAGGGAACGCACCCGAGCTGGTCCGCGACCGATGCCCCGGAGGCGCTGAACGACCCCAGGCCCAGCGCATCGAGCGCCAGCACGACGTGCACCATGCTCCTTCTCTCGAAGAACTCCTGCGTCACCAGGCTGGAGACGACCGCCAGGGCCAAAAGCAGGACGGCATATTCATAGTGCTCCACCCAGAACAGGGGGTGGCGACTCAGGATGATATCGCGCAGCGACCCGCCGCCGAGGGCCGTGACCATGCCCAGGGAATAGACGCCGATGAGGTCCATCCCCTTCTTCCGGGCGGCATAGAAACAGGTCAGGGAAAAGACGATGATGCCGAGAATTTCGATTGTCTTGATGAGGGTGTTCATCAGATGACATCTTTTCTCTCGGTGGACTCTTCCGGGTTCACCCGAAAGTCGAGAATCTGCCAGCTGCCGTTGTGCTTGATGAGCGAGACTTGCAGTTCCACGGAGCCCTTTTCAAAATCCGCGGTTGCGGTGTAATCTGCGGTGATCTCGTAGCCGCCCGGGGAAATCGTGATATTCGAATCCCCGGTCGAGCCCTGATACTCCTCCAGCTTCCCCAGCTCCCGGAGCGATTCGAAATAGTCCTCCAAATCATCGTAATCCACTGAGGCATCGAACTCGGGGCTCGCGCGTTTCTGAAGTTCACTAATGTCCCATTCCGTTATGATCGCGGGAAGAGCGGCATCGACATAGCCCTTACTCTCTTTGTCCAGCCTCTTCCCCATGATTGCCACGCTTGCCGCGCCGGCGATGGCCAGCACGATGACCGCAAGAAAAACGTAGCCCAACAGCATGATGATTTTTTTCATGGATAGTGCTGTTCCTCCTGAGTGGAGCCCATCCGGCAGGGGCCGGGGGATTGCAAGCCGCGGGATTCACGCCGGAGGGTTTCCTCCGGTAAGATGATAACACGTTTCTGATTCAGCCGTCTTTCCCGGCTGCGCCGATCTCCGAACTTCTCCCCCCTGCGTCCGGGGCCGCGACCGGGGACGGGAAGATGATGGGGTCCGGGCTTGCCACGGCCTGCTTATAGTTCTTCCGCGTTCCCACGTTCAACGCCGCAGTCAGCTCGATATTTCTTCCCTGCAGGATCGACCGGAGCGTCCGCTTCAGGATCATCGGGTACGTGGTGTTCTTTTTCATGAGCCAGCGGAAGCCGTCATACAGCTCCTGCTGCGTCATGTTCTTCGGAACGTAGTTCACTCCCGCGTAGACGTAGTTCGACCAGTCGTTACCCGTGAGCCTTCCCTCGCGCCGGAGACGCTCCCGGATTTCCGTCCCGGGATAGGGATAGAGAATGTTCACGTTGATCGTATCGATTTCGGCTTCCCGGATCAGCTGGTCGACGCGCCGAAACACGTCTGCGGTGTCTTCATCGAGGCCGAGGACGAATGCGCCCTGGAGCACGATATGGTGATCGTGGATCTTCTTAATAAGCTCCTTGTACAGCTTCGGGTTGTTCTGGTATTTGTGCGCGGCCTGCAGAGTCTTGTCGTCCATGGACTCGAGCCCGATGAACAGGAACTGGCATCCGCTCTTCCGTGCAAGCGCCAGCAGTTCGTCGTCCCTGGCGATCCCGATCCCTGCCTGGGAAGCCCACTTGATCCTGAGCGGGATCAGCTTCTCGAACAGCTCCTTGGCGACTTGCGGCACGCCGGCGATGTCGTCGTCCACGAACATCACGAGCTTGTTCCGGTCCATGCGCCTGATTTCATCAATGACCTCGTCAACGGGCCGGGTCCGGAACGTATGGCCCCAGAACGACGACGTGGAGCAGAACTCGCAGCGGTAGGGGCAGCCGCGCATGGTCTGGACCATCTGCGTGACGATATACCAGCCTTCGTGGGGCAGCAGGTCCAGCCGGGGCCGGGGCAGGCCTTTCATGTCATGAAAACAGTCAGCCTGGTAGACGCCCTTCATGGCGCCTCGTTTGAAATCTTCAAGGACCCGCGGCCAGACGTTCTCCGCCTCGCCGACGACCACGGCGTCGGCATGTTGCAGGGCTTCCTCGGGCAGCGCTGTAACATGGAACCCGCCCATGACCACCGCGATGCCGCGGCGCCGGTATTCATCTGCGATCTCATACCCCCGCTCGACGTTCGACGTGAACGAGGAGATTCCCACAAGGTCCGCGGGGTCCGAAAAGTCGAGGTCACGCACGTTCTCGTCCACGATGGAAACAACGAACTCCTTCGGCGTCAGCGCCGCAACCATCGTAAGTCCGAATGGAGGAATGCGCAGACGCGTTCCTTTCTTTGCGATGTGCTTTGCTCTCGGCATGATCAACGTAATCTTCATAGACCCTCCTCCGCACGACGTGACCGGACTGGACTGCTCAGCTTGATTCGCGGCGCTCCGTCATCTCCGCGCACGCGGGAACACGGTGTCAGGGAATTCGTTTACCGGCTTCAGCGGCCATCCCGGCGGCTTCCTCGATAAGCTCCCCTGCACTCCCGGGGTCATGCACTGCTGCGGCCTTCGCCTCCTGCCACCTCCGCCGGGCTTTCTTGACATCCTCCCCCCTTGCCTCACGCGCCCTGAGCGTTCTCTCAATCGCGTCAAGCCGGAGGCGGGCGTCGCGCACGCCTTGGTTCAGACCGCGATACTTCAGGGGATCGGTTTTCGGGATCGAGAAATCTCCCTTCGTCTTCCATATATCTCCCAAAGGGAGCCACGCGGCAAAATACGTCGTCTTTCCGCCGGGCAGGAGCACGATCTTCGACGTGGCCTTGATGTCCTTTACGTGAAGTCCGTTTTTGTCAGCCACGACCCTTTGGCTTCCGGTAAAGGGCTCAGCGCCCTGGGAATCGAAATACCGCCACGTCACGTTTGCGACCTGCGTTTCGGACCCGTGGCAGCTTTCGCAGGTGCGGGCTTTCCCGTAGGGATGGGCAACCTCCTCCACCTGCAGCCAGGCAAGATAGTTATTGTTCCCTCCCGGCACCCGAAACGTCCCGAGCAGGGCATAGGCATCGTGCGTCTCGCCCTTCGGCCACCGGAAGGTCAGCCCCGGTTTCGCGGCAATGGTTTCCTTGATGCCGCCCGCGCTGTTCGGCCAGATCTTCACCGGCATCCATCGTCCGTTTTGGTCCTTGATCAGGATCGGCGGTCCCTGCGGTCCGTAGTATAAAGAGTACTTCTTGAACGGATTCGGTTTGGACAGGAGCTCGCCCGGCCCCCAGGACGTCATCTCGTACCCGCCGAGAATATTCACGTGGCAGGCTGCGCACGCCAGGTTCTTGTGCACACTCGCGGCCAGGGCCTGCTCGACTTCGATGTGGCAGTCCTGGCAGGTCGCCATTCGGTTGAGATGACCCATGCCGCCGGGACCCGTCTCGTGGCAGTCCACGCACTCGATCTTTTTGGCAACGTGAACATCTTCCGGAAGACCGGGCGGCTCCGAAAAATCTTTGCCCAGGTAGCTGTCCCCCCGCCTCCGTTCCATGGTCCCCGCGTGGCACACGAAAGTGCTGCGGCCCCCGCCGCTGCAGTTCGGCGACGGAGGAATGCGGCTGAACGTGTGGACCCCCTGTTTGCGGGAAGGCGCGTAGTGGCAATCGAGGCAGCCCGCGTGGCAGATGTTGCAGGCTTTCTGCTTCGCGATCGCCTGGTCGTGCGACAGCGGCAGATTGATCTGTTCCACGATCTTTTTCGTATTTTCGAAGGAGAACTTGTTGCCTTCCGCCCTGCCGACCGGCTGGGTGTCCGCGAAAGACGGCCCTCAATTATTCGGGCCGTGGATGTCGTTCCAGACCCGCATGGAGCGCTGCCGGAAGTTCGCGCCCATGTTGCTCGTGGCGAACTGTTTCACCTCTTCAGGGTGGCAGGAGGATTTGCCGCAGGTCTCCTGCGCGATACGGGGATCGTATCCCAGGGTGAGCGTGTTCCGGTCCTGGTACAGGATCGTGCTCACATCGGGGTCGAGCGAACCGTCCGGGAGATGGGGCAGCATGTCCCGCTGGCGGTCGGGGCCCTCCGGCAGAAGCTGTTTAACGTGGTCTTTCCGCGGAATGATGTTCAGGTCGTTGTCGAGCACGATGAGCTTGAGCAATCCCTTGTGCGCCCTGTCGGGATCATCGGACAAACCGTTTCCCAGGTGGCAGTCGCGGCATTCCGTGTTCGGATGGCGGGACTCCTTCTGGACCTGCTCGCGCGTCATCACGAATTGCGGGTAGCCGAGCCGCGTCATCCTTGCTTTGTCGGCATGACAGGCCACGCACCGGTCGCTTGATTGATAATTCGAGTAGAAATAGAGGAAGAGCAGAACGATGACAACCTGTATGGCGAGGATTGCCATGCCCGTTCTGTTGCCGAAGAATCTCCAGAGTTTGCCAATGGCCATAGAAGATAGAATACCACAGGGAATGTATCAAGACAATGCAGAAATGCGGAATAGGGATGGGGACAAACGGCGGGTAACAAAAAACCACGTGTTGGCTTCAATGACACCTTGTGTCGCAAAGCCGCGGCTATTTCACGATCGTAACCGTACACGGGGCATACGTCGCAATCCTTGTCGACACGGACCCCAGCAGCCAGTTCTCGATCTTGGACTTGCCTCGCTGACCCACGATTATCATGTCGCTTTTCTTTTCTGCAGCGTATTTTATGATCTCATTCGCGGGATGGCCGACGATGACTTCAGTTTTTATTTCAACGTTTTTTTTGTGCGCCTTATCTCGCAGCCCCTTGAATAGATGTTCGTAGAGTTTGGCGGCACTGTCGAGGAGGTCGTCCATCTTGACAATGCCCGTGGGCTCGGGCGGCTGTACCACGGAGAGCACGGTAATCTCGGGAGCCGCGCCGCAGAGCCGGGACATTTCCAGGGCGAAGTCAAAAGTCTTGTAGGAATGTTCAGAACCGTCAAAGGCAATGAGCAGCTTGTTGAGCATGGAAGCCTCCTTCATCAAACAGGTAAAGTGTATCTCAAAGACTGGAATGCGTCAATGCAAAACCCAAAAAAATCCCCGTCGCAACGAAGCGGACGGGGCAGCCTGCAGGTTGGGCTGAGTGGCTTATGTGAAGCCCAACAAAACTATAATTGAAAGATGCCGAATAGGTCGAAACTTTTTGCCCAATCTGCGAACTGAAGTCTGCGGCTGCACTGCATGCTAAAACAGCCTCTCCATCGCCTCATCCACCGTGCGCACGCCCATGAGCTCCATTTTCTTGATAGCAGCGGTCTTTTCCATCTTCTCGACGTTGAGCTGAGGCAGCACGCAGCGCGTGAAGCCGAGCTTTGCCGCGTCCTTAAGCCGTGCCTCTGCCTGGCTGATGGCCCGCACTTCTCCGGCCAAGCCCACCTCGCCCATGACCACGGTCTGGGCATTGATCGGCTTCTCGCGGAAGCTCGACGCCACGGCAGCGATCACGCCTAAGTCGATTGCGGGCTCGTCGATCTTTAAGCCGCCCACGATGTTCACGAACACGTCCATGCCCATAAGATGCATGCCCACGCGCTTCTCGAGCACGGCAAGAAGAAGCGACACGCGGTTAAAGTCCACGCCGATGCAGGTCCGGCGCGGCATGGTGAGCTTCGACGGCGCGACCAGCGCCTGGAGTTCCGCAAGGATCGGCCGGGTGCCTTCAAGAGAGGAGACCACAACCGAACCGGTTGCGTCGGCAGGACGCTCGGCAAGGAATATCTCCGACGGGTTCGCCACCTCGGCGAGGCCGCTCTCTTTCATCTCGAACACGCCGATCTCGTTCGTGCTTCCAAAGCGGTTTTTGACAGCGCGTAAAATGCGGAAGGAGTGGCCCTTGTCGCCTTCAAAGTAAAGCACCGTGTCCACGATGTGTTCGAGCACGCGCGGCCCGGCAATGGCTCCGTCCTTGGTCACGTGGCCGATGAGGAACGTCGGGATGCCGGTGCGCTTCGCGTGGATCATCAGCTTGCCCGAAACTTCCCGCACCTGGCCCACGCTGCCGGGGGCGGACGGGAGCTCGGAGGTGAACATGGTCTGGATGGAATCGATGACCAGGACCTGGGGTTCGAGGCCGTCCGTCGCGCGGATGATCTCATCGAGCTGCGTCTCGGCGAGCACATAGAGGTTCTCGGTCTTGACGCCGAGCCGCTGGGCGCGCATCTTGATCTGCGACGGCGACTCCTCGCCCGAGACGTAGAGCGCCTTGCCGCGAAGCTCCGACACCTGCTTGAGCATCTGGAGCACGAGCGTGGACTTGCCGATGCCGGGGTCGCCGCCGATCAGGACAACGGACCCTGCGACGATGCCGCCGCCGAGCACGCGGTCGAGCTCGCCGATCTTCGTGACGAACCGGTCCTCGTCTTTCGCCTGGATATCGCCCAGAAGGAGCGGCTCGGACCCGCCTCCGCGTTTCGCGCTCCCCACGTCCTTGGAGCGCTCCATCTGCTCTTCGACCATGGTGTTCCAGGCGCCGCAGTCGGGGCATTTGCCCATCCACCGGGGAGACTGGGACCCGCAGGCCTGGCAGACATAGACGGTTTTGGTTTTTGATTTCATTTGAATTCCTTATGTGACAGGCTGGAAGGCAAATTCAACATCGTGTTCTCGCGGAGGCGCGGAGAGAACCAAAAAAGAAGAATTTTTTCTCGCCAAGGCGCAAAGAAAACCCAAATCTTGGGATTTTGATTTTAAAATATAAGATTCGCCTGTTTTTTCTTTGCGTACTTTGCGAGCTTTGCGAGAAAACAATGTATTTTTGTCTTTGCCCACAATAGTACAAATCTCTTCAAAAGGCAAGACGAAATCAGGCTTCAATATAAGTCCTTTTTATCTTTTCGCTGATAGAGCACGAAATCGTAGGGCATAACATCGCCCACTGCTTTTCGTTCAACTTCCCGCAAGTTGCCCGGGATTGCGGGGAAGAATGCGTCGCCGGTAATCGATTGATGGATGATGGTCAGATAAATCCTGTCAACGAGGGAGATAGTCTGCCGAAATATTTCTTCCCCGCCGCAGACAAAAACTTCGCCAGCTCCTTCACAAGCAGCGAAAGCAGACGCCAGATCATGAACGATAATGCAGCCCGGTGCAATGTAATCAAGCTGCCGCGTCAGAACGACGTTCGTCCGCTGAGACAGCGGGCGCCCGATGCTCTCAAAGGTCTTCCTGCCCAGGATCACGGGGTGCCCCCGCGTTAAGGCGTGGAACCGCTTGCGGTCCGAGGGAAGGTCCCAGGGCATCTTGTTGTCCTGGCCGATGACCC
>JAJXTW010000219.1 GCA_021783455.1 Nitrospirota bacterium
TCTCTGCCTAAGCGTAGTCTGAACGAGGGGAGAAAAAGGAATAGAAGCATAAACCGTATGCAGCGGCAGCAGCAGCGAAGCGGTAAATTGATATGGATTCCTCATATTTGACATAATATACATTATCAGACATTGTTTAATATAAAGTATCGGTTCACATTATTCCCATAACATGATGTTTTTAAATATAATACTATAGGAAATTTGTAACTATGGGATTCATTGAAAATCGTTAAGTCAAGTTTGCATTTGATGAAAGAAAAAAGGTCCGCGAGTTTTTTGCGGACCTTTTTTCTTGATCTTTTCTTATTCTTATCTTACTGGAATTGATAAATTACCTGCTCGCGTTCGCCGTTCACACCCTCAACACCGAGGTTCAGGTTCACCTGCAGCACTGGCATGCCGCTGCATGTCGTTGGTATCGTGATCGTGGCTGTGGTGGCAGTGATGCCGAGAAGCGGCCCCTCGGTATCGCACTGTATTGTCTGCGAAAGGGTCTGGTCTCCCGTATACGTCGAGGCCGATAGTTTTACCCTTGAGATCGGGAAAGTTTTCGGCAAGGTCCAATTCACTATGAACGGTGAGCCAAGATGGGCATCCGCAAGCGTGCTGGCCGTGGGATTGGTGATGCTGATCGCCTCATTGGTCCAGGAATTGATCGGCAATGTATAACTTACAGTTCCTCCACCCGAAGCCTTTGTCAGCGTGACGGTAAATGGAGTCCCGGCTGCTGGAAGGCCCGATAGCGGACCGCTGTTAATGAAGTAGTGGTCGAGCGTACCGGACGGGTCGGACACAATGCCGCTTTTTGTCAGCGTAGCGCTAGTCCAGATGCTTCCGCCGGATACGGTCACGCCGCTTACCGTGTTTTGGGGCGGCTCCACGTCCACATTGATGTCTGGTCCTTTGCCTGCATAAGCCCCCTGGTTCGTGCGCATTTCAGCATCCACGTTAACGGATGCAATGCGCTGGTTGCCGGACAGGAGCCAGTTGCCACTCACCTGTTTGAAGAAAAACTCTTTGGTTTGCGTCTGGGTCTGTCCGCCCTGGCTTAGTGACAGCATGAACAAAACATCCGCCAGAGTATTGGTGGTGTCGATACTTTTTATCGACAGTACGGTGAAGGATATCGTTCTGCCCGCGAGATTTGATACCGCATTTTGCGCGAACTGGTCCCTCGTAAGACCGTCGTTGATTAGCGCCGGATCGAAGAACGGCAACACATCGGTCACCGTCAGGGCCGCGCCTTTGGTGTTGACGGTTGTGGCGAAGTTTGCGAGCGATGCGGTGATAGCGTCTAGCGCCGTCTGCTGTGCAGTCTGTACCGGCACGACAGTAGTATTGGTGCTGCTGCTTGTCCCGTTAGGACCACTGGTCGTGGTGGAGACGGCGATCGAGCCGTTGGAGGGAGTTACGGTCAATACGGAGTTTTGAGTGGTCGTTCCATCCGAAATGATAACAGAGCCTGTGGAAGGATTGACTGTTGTCTGATCAAGTACCAGGTCTACGCCGGTTCCGTTGGCAGAGAAGGGCGTGGAGATGAGGTTGAAGGTTCCTGAAGTTACGCCTGCCTGGTTCAGCCAGAGCTGCATCGTATTTTGAACTATTGAATTGATAACCGACACAGCTGCAGGTGTCGGAGCCGGGTTCGATGCCGGCGCGCTGAAGGCGGTACTCATGGATACGTTCTGCACTCCATACCAGGAACGAATGATGACGTCCGTTAGCGGAGTAACATTGACGACCGTCTTTGCGTTCGCGTCCGCGCTCACGCCGTACAGTGTTGTACTGCTGTTGGTTGAGATTTGGAGCAGGAACGGTGGAGTAAGCCCGGTCGTATCGAGGCTGTAAGTACCGTCGGCGGCAGTGGTTGCCGAACGGCTCTGTCCGAGGCTGTCTTTGAGCGTGAGTGTGGCGCCGGCGATGGGCTTGCCGCTTGCAGCAATGCCGCTTAAACTGAGTTGCGAACTTTGAGCGTTTCCTCCCCCACCGCCTCCGCCGCTGCTGCACTGTGTAAGAGCAAGCATGACAGACAGCAGTGCGATGCCCGATGCGATCAATAGTTTAGAACCTTTTATCCTCTCCATGATATGGTCCTCCCCTCTCCTTTGGTCCCAAATCCCTTGGATATTTAGTTATTGCTCCATTGTGAAGTAAGAAAATATGCTTGATTAAAGTACAACACGGGTATGGGCCGCACAGATCGTTCGTAGTAATTTAATGATAACATAAAAATGCGGATAAAACCAGCGCCAAGGCATTCACCTGTTGGGTGAGCCTCTCTTCTCATGAATAAATCAGCCGTTATCAGGCCCTTATCAGATTTTATCAGTGTAAAATGCCGTTTTTAGGTTTATTGATCTGTCTTAAAATTTCATGCTCATCATGGCCATTATCCTGTCTGAATTGCTGTAGCCTTTGATATTCTTATGCAGGAATTGGGTCCCGATGGTAAGATTAAACCGTTCGCTGACCAATCTCAGGCCATAGGTCAGGCCGGAATAGTCCCCGCCGTCCAGGGTTATGCTTTTCCTTCCCTGTACAATAGAATATTCCGCGAACATCTGGAGGTTTTGGTATTTGCTGATCGGCAACAACAGACCTGCATTATATAGCTCGTACACGTCGCTGAGGCGCTTTTCCGTGAGGTCCTGGCCCACGACCTGGGCATCGGCGTATATTCCAAGAATGTGCTCTTTCCAGCCTATCTCGGTGCCGCCTGACAACCCGGCCCGGATTCCCCAATGGTTCACGGCATTGATCTTCATATCAGAGTTCTTCCCCGTTGGAAGGCTGCCTCCGACGATCAAGGCAAAAGCCGGGCGAATGGAGTCCTCTCTGGGAGGCAGGAAATTCCATTTATAGAACAAATCCATATCCCCGGTTTTCCGCTCTGTGGGTGTGGTGGCGCCGGTGGGACCTTCCTTTATGTCGAAGAAGGAACTTCGTACGGCAAGTTCTGCGTTATGGGGCAAGCCGACTGTCACGGTGAGCGGATACTGGGTGATCGTGAAATCGGGAAGAACGCTGTTTTCCGTCAACAGGGCCGCGCCGACTTCGACAGTCCCGGTGGGCAATGTATAGGGAGCGGTGGTAAACAGGAGGCCGGTAAGGCCCGAGGTATTGACGGGATGGTTTACGACGTCTACGGCATCGATGTCCTGGGCGAACGTATTTTGAGCAAAACACAGGCAGAGAGCTAAGAGCAGAGAGCAGAGGGGGATAGCGCAGGGAGCAGAGAGCATAGAGCGTAGGGCAAAGAGCAAAAGCGCAGGGGCATGGCGCAGAGGGCGCAACGCAGAGGGTTTATATGATGGTATCGAGAACAAGGTGCAAAACCATATCGCTTTTTTATTTGTTCCCTTCTCCATGCCCTATGCTCTACGCGCTCTGCTTCTTTTGCTTCGCAAGGTAGTCGAGGAAAAACGCGATGAACACGCCGACGAAGAGGCTCAAAAAACCCGCAATCATCATATTTTTTCTTATTATCGGCTTTGATTTTCTTTCAGCCGGGATGGCGCGGTCCACGACCTGGATCGTCGTGTTGATGGCTTTATCATTCATCAAGCCTGCCAAAGCGGAGATATAGTAATTTGCAATGTCCGCGGCAAGCTGCGGATCTTTCCATTCAACGGAGATGGTGATGGATCCGTCTTTTTTATTATTGTTGATTTTGACGACGCTCTTATTAAGAAGTTTTACCGTGTCCTCCATGAGAGGAGGCTTCTCAGGGTCTTTCCATGCCCCTTTGGCCGCGTCCCATTTATCCTCATTAAATACCCGCATGAGATCGAACTTCCTGATCACCATCTCGGACATCGTACGGCTGTTCAGGAGCACCATGACCTTGTCAGAGGGAGTAGCGATACCCGCGCCCGTCAGAGCACCCACGAGGGGCATGGAAGACAATGCAGCGCCCAGGCCGCCCGAATCGGAGGCAGATGCCATGACCACGGTCTCGGACTTGTAGTATTTGGGTGCAAGCAGGCTCATAATCATGGTTGCCGTAACGGAAACCGTGCACAGGGCGATAATCATGACTTTCCTGCGCCAAAGGACGTCCCAGTACTCTAATAAGTTGATTTCTTCGTCGTGAAGTTCTTCAGTCATTTGCATTCCTTCAGGCAGCGAGCATGGCGCATGGGGCATAGAGGAGAAGGCTTGGGGCATAGAGCGTGGCGCATGGAGTTAAGTCCTTTGCCTATGCCCTATGCTCCCTGCTCTCTGCCCTCTGCCCTATGCGCTACATCCTTGTCAATGATTTTTGAAAACTTGTAATTTTACGGCACAGCACATCTAGACGATCGAGCACAGCGACCAACATAGTTTCATCGAGTAGGTTCCTTCTGTGCAAGACTATGAGGATGTTTGCATTTTCAAACGTGCTGCGTCTCGCTATGTTTAAAAAATTCCTGAATTCCGCTTTAGAGCTGCTTCCTGACCCTTCAGCTATATTATTCGATATGGACATCCCAGCGCCGCGAAGCTGTTCGGCAAAACGAAACAATTTCTTTTCTTCAAGCCTGTCCGCGATGTCAAAGAGTATATTGCCTATCTCAATGGCTTCTTTCCAAATCTCAAAATCCTGAAATCTGAATTTTGCCACACGCTGCCCCCATGTGTTTGCTAAGGGCATGGGGCATGGAGCTTGGGGCATGGAGTAAAAACTTTGCTCTCTGCACCATGCCCTATGCTAAAAACTGCCTTACAAATGCAGCACCGCCAGGGTCGCCACGATGACCGCGGTCTTGAACAGGATGTCGATGACGTCCTTGAAGTTCCGCATGGCGGCGTGGCGCTCCACCTCCTGCGGCACCATGACCGCGTCGCCTGGTCTGAGCTTCATCTTCTCCACGGAGCCGTGCGACGACTCGTTGCTCACGGCGAAGCCGTTTGCCTGGAGCACGAAGATGTCGTCCTTGTTGGAGTACTTGGTGAAGCCGCCGGTCAGGGCGATGTAGTCTTTGACCGTCATCCC
>JAJXTW010000220.1 GCA_021783455.1 Nitrospirota bacterium
CGGTTGTACGAAAAAGTGAGCCCCAAGAAAAGCTGGGAAGGATTATTCGGCGCCCTGGCAGCGTCGGCGGGCATGGCGCTGATCTGCCGGGCCTGGTTCATGCCGCCCGTGGGGAAAAGTGAAACAGTTGTGCTGGCTTTGGCGCTGGCAATGATCGGCACGATCGGCGACCTCGTGGAGTCGCTCTTCAAGCGTGCGGCGGGCGTTAAGGACTCGGGTGGCCTTATCCCGGGACACGGCGGCGTCCTGGACCGCATGGACAGCATGCTCTTTGCCGCACCGGTGCTGTACTATTATCTGAAAATGAGGTAGGGTGATAGGAGTCAGGAGACAGGAGCCGGAAGAACGGTCCATGCGTCGCTTTTTCTTTCTGACTCCTGACGCCTGATTTCTGACTTCTTATGAAAAAGATCTCCATACTGGGCTCCACCGGTTCGATCGGGCAGTCGACGCTTTCGATCGTTGAAAAATTCCCGGACCGCTTCAAGGTCGTTGCGCTTGCTGCGGGAAACAACGTTGAACTTCTGGAAAAACAGGTGCGGCAATTCGGGCCGACCGTTGTCGCCGTTGCCGGAGAACAATCGGCCGCACGACTGCGGACTGCCTGCTCCGATTTGCATGTCCGCGTCTTCTCCGGCGTCGAGGGCATGATCCAGGTCGCCGCCGCGGACGAGGCCGAGATGACCGTTTCGGCGATTGTGGGAACGGCCGGTCTTGTGCCGACCATGGCGGCGATCCAAGCCGGCAAGCATATCGCCCTTGCGAACAAGGAAGTGCTCGTAACCGCCGGTGAGCTGGTTATGGCCGAGGCCCGCGCCCGCAAGATCAACCTGTACCCGGTGGACAGCGAGCACAGCGCCATCTTCCAGTGCCTGCACGGCTCCGACGGCGATGTTCGAAGATTGATCCTGACCGCGTCGGGAGGGCCGTTCCGGGCCCTCTCCAAAAAAGATCTCGCAAAGGTGACGCTTGCTCAGGCCCTCAAGCACCCGAACTGGAGTATGGGGAGGAAAATCACGATCGATTCCGCAACGCTCATGAACAAAGGGCTCGAAGTGATCGAAGCGCGATGGCTCTTCAATATCCCGCAGGACAAAATCAAGGTGCTGGTCCATCCGCAGAGCATCATTCATTCCATGGTGGAATACCGGGACGGCGCCGTCGTGGCGCAGCTCGGCATGCCGGACATGAAAGGGCCGATTGCGTACGCGCTTTCCTATCCCGAGCGCCTTGCGGATGTGTCTCCGGCGCTTGATCTGGCGCAGGTCGGCACGCTCACGTTTGAAGAACCGGATACGGACCGCTTTCCGTGCCTGGCCTATGCGTTCGACGCGCTCAATGCGGGAGGCACCATGCCCGCGGTTGTTTCCGCGGCGAACGAGGTGGCGGTCAAGTATTTTCTCGATCAGAAGATCGGGTATGGCCATATCTCGCGCGTGATCAAATCAGCCATGGATGCCCACCGGCCGTCTCCTGTCCACACTGTGGAGGACGCGCTCAAAGCAGACCTCTGGGCGCGGCAGGAAGCGGAAAAAACGATAACGAACGGCATGTAACGAACGGCATGTAACCACGGGTGAACACGGTTGAAGATCGAGTTGTGGTTTAAGGCTACTTCACACGCCTTGGTTGTGCCGTGTTTATCCGTGGTCACAACAGCTTTTAAGGAGACAACATGACTTTGATCTATTTTCTCATCGTGATCGGCATTCTTGTGTTCGTGCATGAATTCGGTCACTTTATCATGGCGAAGCGCGCGGGCGTGCGGGTCGAGAAATTCTCGCTCGGCATGGGGCCCAAGATCGCCGGGTTTAAGAAAGGCGACACCGAGTATGTTCTCTCGGCGCTGCCGCTCGGCGGATATGTGAAGATGGCTGGAGAGAACCCCGACGAAGAGCCGACGGGCGCGGCCGATGAATTCCAGTCAAAGACCGTGTGGCAGCGTGTCAAGATTGCTGCAACGGGGCCGCTCACGAATATCGTGCTTGCTTTTCTTATTATGCCGATCGTGTTCATGGTCGGGACCTATTCGGAGGGACCGGCGAAAGTCGGCTACGTGGAGCCGGGTTCACCGGCCGAGCATTCCGGGTTTCTGGCGGGCGATTTGATCGAAAAGATCGACGGCCGGAGCATCAGCGACTGGACCGAAGCTCTGTCGTTGATCGCCGTGAATCCTAATACGGATGTGACGGTCCTGGTCGACCGGCAGGGGAAACAAGAGACGCTTACGCTCCGGCCTGCCACGGCAACGGAACTGAAGATAGGCATGTCGGGGCTGATACCGGATATGCCCGCGGAAATCGGCAAGCTGAAACCCGGATTCCCCGCGGAAAAAGCGGGAATCAGCGTGAACGACAAGGTCCTCGCCGTGGACGGCAAAACGATCTATCACTGGAACCAGTTCTCGACCATCGTGCGTGACAGCAAGGGGAAAAAGCTGGCGCTGCTCATCGAACGGGGCGGCAAACGCATCGAAAAAACCGTCACGCCGATCGAAGACAGCGGCCGGTTCGTGATCGGCGTCGAGCCCGTGATGCGGCTGGTGTTCAAAAAGTATGGGTTCCTGGAATCAATCCGGCTGGGGTTCGACAAAACCATCGAGTCGATCGACCTCACGTTCATTACGCTCAAAAAACTGGTGACCTTCGGCCTGTCGATCAAGACGCTGGGCGGCCCGGTCATGATCGCCCAGATGTCGGGTCAGGCGGCGTCGGCCGGGCTGTCGTCATTCCTGTCGCTCCTTGCCATGATCAGCATCTCGCTCGGCATTCTGAATCTGTTGCCGATCCCGGTCCTTGACGGCGGATTAATCCTTTTCCTCGTGATCGAGGCGATCCGTAAAAAGCCGGTGAGCAGGAAAGTGATGGAAGTGTCGCAGAGCATCGGCGCTGCGGTCCTGATCACCCTGATCGCGGTGGTGTCGTACAACGATATTATGAGGATGTTTTTCAGCAAGTAGCTGTACATCATTGAACCGCGAAGACGCGAAGGTCGCGAAGGTTTAAACCAGTTTTGAGGTGTCCTTTGCGTACTTGGCGCCTTCGCGGTAAATGTTTTGATCTCAGCCTTTTGTTTTGTATAGATGACTTCTATCCTTCGTAAACATACTCGCCAGATCACCCTCGGCAAGGTCCCGATCGGCGGAGGCGCGCCCGTAGCTGTCCAGTCCATGTGCAATACGGACACCCGCGACCCGAAGGCCACGCTCGACCAGATCAGGAAACTCGACCAAGCGGGGTGCGAGATCGTGCGCCTTGCGGTCCCGGACGAGGATGCTGCCAAGGCCATCGGCAAAATCAGACAGGGAGCGAAACTTCCGCTGGTGGCCGATATTCATTTCGATTATCGTCTGGCGCTTGAAGCGGTGAAACAGGGTGTGGACGGCCTGCGGATCAATCCCGGCAATATCGGCGGCAAGGACAAAGTCGCCGAAGTCGTGAGCGCTTGCAAGGACAAGGGGGTTCCCATTCGCATCGGCGTCAACGCGGGTTCGCTCGAAAAGCATTTGCTTGAGAAGTACGGTCATCCGACACCGGAGGCCATTGTCGAGAGTGCGTTTGGTCATATCCGGATCCTGGAAGACCTGAACTACACCGCAATCAAGGTTTCACTCAAGGCGTCCGATGTTTTGACAACTGTTGCGGCATACCGTTTGTTTTCGCAGAAATCGGACTACCCCCTCCACATCGGCATTTCCGAGGCAGGCACGCTTTTTTCCGGTACGATCAAGTCGAGCGTTGGACTCGGCATCTTGCTTTCCGAGGGCATCGGAGATACGATGCGGGTCTCTCTTACCGCCGACCCGGTCGAGGAAATACGCGTTGCCTATGAAATCTTGAAATCCCTCAAGGTCCGTCAGCGGGGAGTGAACATCATTTCCTGCCCCACCTGCGGCAGGACCGAGATAAATATCATTGGTCTTGCGCAGGAAGTCGAAGAACGTCTGGCCCATATCAAGGAACCAATTACCGTAGCTGTCATGGGGTGCGTCGTCAACGGCCCGGGCGAAGCGCGCGAGGCCGACGTGGGCATTGCCGGCGGCAAAGGGATCGGGCTATTATTCAAGCATGGCGAGATCATCACGAAGTTCAATGAGTCGGAGCTGGCGGATGTGCTGGTGAAGGAAGTGGAGAAAATTATAAAAGAAAGGAGCCAGAAGCCAGGAGCCAGAATCCAGAAGTAGATTATGATTTTCTCCTGACTCCTGTCTCCTGACTTCTGAATTCTGGAGGCATCATGCGTTATTCCCGTTTGTTCATCCCAACGTTGAAAGAAGCGCCGGCCGATGCGGAGGCGATTTCGCACAAGCTCATGGTGCGCGCCGGCTTCGTGCGTCAGCTTGCGGCAGGGCTGTACATTTATCTGCCGCTGGGCCAGCGCGTCATGCAGAAGATCAACCAGATCATCCGGGAAGAGATGAACGCCATCGGAGGCCAGGAAGTGACCATGCCGGTGTTGAACCCTGCCGAGGTCTGGCAGCAGACCGGCAGGTGGGACGCCATCGGCGATGAGATGTTCCGCCTGAAGGACCGCGGCGGCCGCGACATGTGTCTAGCCATGACCCATGAGGAGACCATGACGTGGCTTGCGGCCCACGACCTCCGCTCGTACCGCGACCTGCCGCAGATCTGGTACCAGATCCAGACCAAGGTGCGCGACGAGGCCCGGCCCAAGAGCGGCATTCTGCGCACGCGAGAATTCACCATGAAGGACTCCTACAGTTTCGATTGCGATGAAGCAGGTCTCGATAAGTCTTACCAGCTCCATCTGGAAGCGTACAAGAAGATCTACAGCCGCTGCGGCCTCAAGTTCTTTGTTGTTCAGAGCGACACGGGCATGATGGGCGGTTCCATGGCCCATGAGTACATGGCGCCTTCTCCGGCGGGGGAGGACGATGTGGCGCTCTGTGAAGGCTGCGGGTACGCGGCAAATGTGGAACTGGCGCTGTCCGTGCCGAAG
>JAJXTW010000221.1 GCA_021783455.1 Nitrospirota bacterium
GGCAAGAGAAATAAGCTCGGAAAGAATGCCGTGATAATCCTTGTCGCCGAGAATGCCGATGACCAGCACAAGCCGGGAATAGTATTTCTTCAGGTCTCTAACGGCTTCGGCAAGCTTGCGCGCCGAAGCGGGATTATGGGCGCCGTCCAAATAGATGTCGGGCCGCTGCGCCACCCGTTCCAGCCTTCCTTCCCAGCGCGCCTGGGCAAGACCTTGCCGGAGAGCGGGTTCGTCCACGACAATGCCCGAGCCCCGAAGGCACTCGACCGCAGCCAGGGCACAACAGGCGTTATCCACCTGATAGCGGCCGAGCAGGCTCAGCCTCAGACCTTGATAGGCAGCCTGTAAACCGCGGTAATCGAAGACCTGCTCAATGCCCGGTGCAATGTGCTCAGGCTGGAAATCTCTGGAGAGGCGATAGACCGGGGCGCGCTTTCCCCCGGCCTCGCGCTCAATCACCCTGATGACGTCCGCTTGCGTTGCACCGGTCACGAGGGAGACGCCGGCCTTCACGATGCCCGCCTTTTCAGCGGCGATTCGCTCCAGCGTATTGCCGAGAAACTCGGTGTGCTCGAGGTCGATGTTCGTGATCACCGACACAAGCGGCGTGATCACGTTCGTGGAGTCGAGCCGCCCGCCCATGCCGACTTCGATTACGGCGATATCGACGCCTTGATCGGCAAAGTACCGGAAGGCGATGGCCGTCGTCACTTCGAAAAACGTGGGACTGCCCGGGACGGCCCCGCCGGCCGCAAATCCGTGATACTCCCTGCGGACCCGCTGCGCCAGTGCAACAACGGCGGCCTCGGGGATGGGCGCACCATTGATCTTGATCCGTTCGGTGAAACTGACGAGATGCGGGGAGGTATACAAGCCGACTCGGTAGCCTGCGGCCTGAAGCATGCTCGCAATGCAGGCCGACGTCGACCCCTTACCGTTCGTCCCGGCAATGTGAACGGTTCGGAATTTCTCCTGGGGATTGCCCATGAGTTCCATGAGCCTGATGCTGTTTTCAAGCCCAAGTTTGATCCCGTGCTTCTGGAGACCGTAGAGATAGTCGATCGTTTCCTGATATGAACTGTCAAGAGGCATGCTGGTCAATGGATCCGTTTCTTTGGTTTTGGGTTTAGTCGTCCGGCCTGTGGCTCTGCCGGTCTTAATGTACGGCTGACTGCGTGGGACCGGTCGCAGGCGAATGCTGAGGAGCCGCCCCGGCGGGGACCCGCGTCGTACCGGGAGCCTGGACCGGCTTTGTGGACAGTGAAGGATTCGCGGCAGTCTTGGGCGCGGCCTTCAGCTTCAGCGTGAACGGGATGGGCTGGGCGCCCGGAAACGAGTCGAGGCGTTTCCGGTTGTAACTGAGCGTTGCCACCGGCTCGATCCGGGAAAAAAACGCCTGCAGCTCCTGGGCGGTCAGCGTGCCGGAGGCTTCCCGGGCCGTTTCGCTGAGCTTCATCTGTCGGAGCTTTCCATGCCCGCGCAGGGCTTCATTGATCCGCCGGATCGCCGTTTTTTCATTTTTTGGAGTAATGCTCACGACAAGCGGCGTCACTGGCGGTGCTGATGCAGTCGGCGTTACCGCCGAATGAGGACTTGACGACGGCGTCGTTGCCGCATTCGTCTCTGCTGTGGGCTTCGGTTCGCCCGGCAGAGCGGATGGCGCGGTCGCCGGCTCACTTTGCACAATCTGATCGATCTCAAGATCGAGCTGCCGAGGCGTTATTGCATAGTAGTAGATGCCCCCCATTGCCAGGGCTATCGCTGCGATCCAAAGCGGACGGTAAAATATTTTTTTCAGCCCCGAGAGCGTGGACCCGGTGTCCTTCAGCCGCTGTACGACCCCTTCGGACGCATTAATGTCTTTCAGGATCTGACGTGTCTCATCGGCGCGCTTCAACCCCTCGTACTCAGACCTGCAGAGAACGCACGTGCTCAGGTGACGTTCGATCCGGCTCCGCTCGGTCCTGAATACATGACCGCGCAGATAACGGGGGAACGCTTTCCTGGTTCGTTCACAGTCTTTTTTCATGAAGACACCTCACCTCATCGCGCCCACCGCGATTTCCGACTGCCGGTTGCCGGCTTCTCGGGAAAAAACTGGACCGTCTCCAGGCGTTTTTCTTCCCTGTTCAATTCGTGGAAGTTATACTCCTCCCACCTTCACCTGTTCTGCGCGAAGCATCGAATCGCCGAGGAACCGCTTGCCGATCTGCTCAAAACGAGCGGGCGTGTCCGTAACATAATATTTGCGTATGCCTTCGCCGATGCCGTTCCCGCGCCACTTCAGCTTTTCGAGCACGTCGGCGACCTCCTTGGCCGTCTCCGTCGCCGAATCGATCAGCGCGATCCCCGGTCCGATGACCTTGTTGATCACCGTCTTGAGCAAGGGGTAGTGAGTACAGCCGAGCACCAGGGTGTCGATGCCCGTATCCTGGAAGGACGCGAGATACTTCCGGGCAACCAGTTCCGCCACGTCGTTGTCCGTCCACCCTTCTTCCGCAAGGGGGACAAAGAGCGGGCACGCCAGGCTGTGCACGTGGACATCGGGCGCCAGCTTTTTGATCGCTTTTTCGTAGGCCCCGCTCCTGATCGTCGCCTCGGTGCCGATCACGCCCACCGTGCGCGACCTCGTGGTGCGGACGGCGGCGCGGGCGCCGGGGTCGAGCACGCCGATGATCGGCAGCGGAAATTCCTTCTTCACTGCCTCAAGGCTGACGGCCGACGCCGTGTTGCAGGCGACGACGAGCATCTTGATCTCCTGCGCAAGCAGGAACTGCGTGTTCTCAAAGCTGTAGCGCGTCACCGTCTCCGCAGAGCGGATGCCGTAGGGGACGCGCGCCGTATCGCCGAGGTAAATGATGTTCTCGTCGGGCAGCTTCGCCACGATCTCCTTAAGGACGGTGAGCCCGCCGATCCCGGAATCGAATATGCCGATTGCTTTTTGCATGATTATTACTGTTGTACCAAATCCATCCTCTTCGTGAATTTCCGCGACAGATCCACGTGTCCGGCAAGCGTCTGGGCTTCCCTGCCGTTCACCAGGAACCGGACTTCCTTGATCTCGTCAAAATCCTGCGTGACCGTGTTCACCATCGCATAGAGGGCCAGAAACTCTTCCCCTGCCGATGCGCTGATTTCCCGTTGCGGGGACAGGGCAAGGTCGATATAGGCCGTTCCTTGATTGTCATAATAGAACGCCTTGAGCTTGAGGTCGCGAAACACCGCCGTTTGGGCGGCCCGCTGGTCGTTCAACTCGGCGTCGAGCGCTTCCCGGGCCTGGGCCTGGGTGTCGGGCTGCCGCTTGACCGACGCCGTCCCTGCCACGAGCTTGCCGCTTACGGGATAATAAACCGTCACCGTGAGGAGCTCATTCCAGGCAGCAGGCTGCACCGGAGATTGCATGCCCTGTTCTGCCGCGGGCTGCTTCCGATCCAATGCAGGGGCGCGCATCCAGAGATAGCCCCCGCCTGCCGCTGCAAGAAAGACGATGCCCGCAATAAGGATAAACAGCATCCGGTTGTCCCTGATGCTTCTATCGGTCATTTCGGACATACTGCTCGATCCCCCCCGCGATGTTCTCGGCAACCTTTGTCCGGTCCTGGTCCATCCCGATCTCGATCATGACTGCGGCGGCATCCACGGCCTTCAGCCCGGCAAGCGGCGCCTGCACCGGCTCTGCGCTGTTCCCGCCCGAAAGCTGCCGGGCGAGCTGCCGGCCCAGCCTGCCGCTTTGCTCCTCGTGCGCCGCCTGCTGGGTGCCCCACACCATTTCCTGCTGCTCGCTTCCGGCCTCGTAACCGAGAAAATCACCGCGCACCGGTTGGGCCGATGCCGTCGAAGCACCTGTTCCGTCGTTTACATCCTGGATATAGACGCGCGAATCCGTTCCTCCCGCGCCGTGAAGGGTCACAAAAACAACGGCCCCTGCGGCATCGGCAAAGGCGGCCCGCTCATCGAGTGAGAGGGCCTGGTCCTTCTCCCGGGTGAGAACGACCTTCATGCGCGCGTCTTTTTGGAGCAGCTTCCTGACGGCCTGGGCAAGCTCCAGGTCAAAGGACTTCTCCAAGCCCTGGGCGGTCAACAGGCCCGCGTCCGTGCCTCCATGGCCCGGGTCGAGCACGACGACGAGCGGCTGGTCACCTGCCTGCGCAGGAGCAAGCGGGGCACTGCCCTTCGCAATGTCGATCACGATCCGGTCCGGGCCGCGCAGCGTGAAGTCTTTTACCTCTCCCGCCGCAGCATCGAGGCGGATCACGGCGTAGGTCCTGCCGCTCTCCTCGTGCGACTCAAGGGCTGCAATCACCCCGTCATGGACAACGGGCAGCGGCGACTTGAGCAGGAACGGGCCTTCGTAGGAGCCGAGCATCAGGCTTCGGCCGTCCTGCGACCGCGTCAACGCATACGGCGCCGCCGCCTCGGCTTCAAACACGACGCGGGTGAACGCAGCATAGGAGGAGGAGCGGACCGCTTTGATGGTCAGTCCTTTTTCCGCTGCTCCGGCAGCTGTCGCTAAGAACAGCAGACAGAGAAAAATAATTGTGAGGGCTTTACGCATACAGCGTACCATAGTAACACATCATACCTATTAGTGCAACTGAAAGCCCGAAAAACCCCTAAAAAAACCGGGCAATACAAGTAGAATTTGCATCTTCCCCTTTGCTGTGTTAATCTGTCCGCCTGATGAACGCGACGAAGATCCTCGGCGAAACGGGAATGATTGCGCAGGCCATGCGCATGGCCTATGAGCACCGGCCCCAACAGATCGAAATGGCGGCTGCCGTCGAGAAATCGCTCCACGGCAAAGCGCATTTGATCGTTGAGGCGGGCACCGGCGTCGGTAAGAGCCTGGCCTACCTCGTCCCCCTGGTCCTCT